>CAZUZW010000003.1:18753-83610 GCA_964624855.1 uncultured Vicinamibacteraceae bacterium | reverse complement strand
TTGGCTCCTCAGGTTGGACTCGAACCAACAACCCTCCGGTTAACAGCCGGATGCTCTACCAATTGAGCTACTGAGGAACAACAAACACCTTACAAAGGCTCCTCACTCAGCAACATTCTCACACGTCGTCGGTAAGGATAACGACGAATAGTAGCGAATGAGATTCTAACGGGTCAAACGAGAGAGCCAGTCCGCCACGGAATCATTTGCCTCCCTGTTTGCGACAAACTAAGTTTGACTAAGAACCGCTGGTGATCTTCTGTTAGTTCTTTTCTTGTGGTTCTTGAACCAACAGCCGACGTCGCCCGTCCCAAACCTGAACGAAGACAGCTAGTCCAGTCAACCCAACCCAGGCGACCATAAATCCAAGATCACTTCTCATTTCGCTCACAGGGGGAAGATACTCCACGTTCCCCGCTAACGCTGAAACTGCCGCGTTATTTCCGACCAGTGCCAACGACCCCACTATTACGGTCCACGCACCGAAAAATGCAGTAAAAAAGATAAGAACATAACGCCTGGCGGCAAGTGACAACAGGGCGCCAACAAGACATGCGATGAGCACCAGCCAGACATTCGGCTCTCCGTCACGAGTAGCCCACCCAAAATTAAGGACTAAAGCGCCCAATCCCGCACCAAAAACCGCTACACCTGCCAAATAAGCCATCATGGCGACCGCGGCCCCGGCAACCCCACTTGCCATGACGACAAGAATGGCAAACAATGTCGGCAAGTCTCCCACCAAGAAACTGCCAATTGCCAGTCCGCCTACTAAACCGTAAAAAGCAAGAAGTAATCGATGCAGACGATAACCAAAAAAACACGCAAGAAGCCCTCCTCCAAGTAAAATGATTGCCGCCGGGATATGGAAGGACACCCACGTCATGACGTCTGATTATGCAGGGTGACCTCAACCGCCGTCCAACGCTTGCCAGCGTTGCGACGACACTGCTCGCACTCGCACTCTTCACATACTTCCTCCGTCGAGCGGGTATCGACGATGTCGGAGAAGGAATTCGCCGCCTTGGCGGAGTGTTCATCATCGTCGTATTGCTCGGTGGGGTCCGGTTCGCAATAAGGGCGGCAGCATGGATTAAATGTCTGGACGGTCCTCACCGTTTAACGGTTACAGAAGTTTTCAAGGCCGTTGTTGTCGGTGACTCGTTAGGGAACTTAACCCCGCTCAGCATTCTGGTGAGCGAACCGGCAAAAGGGATGTTTTTGAGACACCGTGAACCCCTCAACAGAACCTTGCCGGCACTAGCCATCGAAAACCTTTTCTACACCTTAAGCGCCATCTTGGTAATTGGTGGCGGCATGATAGCCACGCTTCTGATGTTTCAAACACCGACCCAGTTGGGACCACCCACGGTGATATTGGTTCTCACATTAGCTGGTCTCGTTGTCGCAGTTCATTGGACCATCTGGAAGAATTTTCGTATTGGAAGCGGCGTACTCAACTGGTTTAAACGTCGTGGCCTCACTCCCGAGATATTGGAGCAGTTTTCTGCGCGTGTCCGCAACATTGAGGAAACCGTTTATACGCTCTATCCGAGGCACCGTAATCAACTGGTATCTTTGGCATTTCTAGAGTTCTCGTTCCACTTGGTCGCAATCCTCGAAGTGTTTCTGATCTTGTCAGTGGTGAGTCCCGTACCAACAAACTTGTTACACGCGTTTATCTTTGAAGCGACTAATCGATTCATCTCTTTTGCGTTTCGATTCGTACCGCTCCGCGTCGGTGTTGACGAGGCAGGAAGCGGAATGTTTGCCGAACTTCTTGCTGTAGGAACAGCGACTGGTGTGACGTTGGCCTTGATTCGTAAGGGCCGAATTCTAGTTTGGATAGCTATCGGCGTTTTATTTTTGTTGCGACACGGTCTCTCGTTGAAACAAATATTGAAAACCGGATCACACAAGGTCGCCGTGGTAATCATGGCCCGATCACCCGTATCGGGTGCCCCACCAAAGACACGCCTGAGTGAAATTATTCACAGCGAAACCGATCGCCGCCGGTTGTACTCGGCCTTTCTGCGTGACACCGTTCAAGCATGCCGGACGATAGACGGAGTATCAATCCGACTGGCGTATACACCAGAGAGCGATAGGACCGACTTTGCTGCAATGCCGATTGGATTAGTCGACGATGAACTACTTGCGCAGCGAGGCAATGACTTGGGCGAACGAGAAGAAGGTGTGTTTGAGGACCTGTTTGCGGATGGTTTCACAAAAATCGTAATGGTCGGATCCGACCTGCCTACCCTTCCAATCGACTACATAGAACAGGCGGTTAGCGCAGTTACGCCAAAAACAATCGTGCTTGGTCCAGCCCTGGACGGTGGCTACTACCTGATTGCCCTCTCCAGTGACACCAATAGAAGCGTACCAGACTTATTCACCGGCATTAGATGGAGTAGCGCTCATACACTAGCCGACACCATACTTGCCGCCGAACAATCGGGATTAGATGTCAAGCTGCTTCCGCAGTGGTACGACGTCGATGACAAAAATGGTCTAGAGCGGCTCCGTTCTGACGTTAAGGCGCTATCAATTCAGGCACAGGCACCAACAACTACAAAGATATTGAGGGAAATATTTAAAAAGACCACTTCGCCTTAACTTTCAGCTGTATGTCTTAGATCTCCCGGCGGCCGGTCATTGCCTTGTACATAGTAACTTCGTCGACATACTCAAGATCGCTGCCCACAGGTAACCCGATGGCAGGGCGAGATACCTTAACACCTAGCGGCTTTAAGAGTTTTGCCAGATAGAGAGCAGTCGCCTCGCCTTCGACATTCGGATTCGTAGCAAGCACCACCACCGTCACGTCCCCCTCACTCACCCGTTGTAAAAGACCCTTAATCTTCAGTTCATCAGGACCTATACCTTGCAAAGGTGACACTGCCCCCATTAAAACGTGGTACCTACCTTTAAACTCTTTAGTATTTTCAATTACGGCAACGTTATTCGGATCTTCGACAACACAGATCACCGTTGGGTCACGACTAACGTCCGTACAATAGAAGCACGGGTCCGTGTCGGTAATGTTGGAACAAACTGAGCAGTAGGTCACCTGTTCTTTGAGATCGCGAATAGCACCAATCAAGGCATCGACCTCGACACGCGGTTGACGTAGCAAGTGAAATGCCAAGCGCTGGGCACCTTTAGCACCGATGCCAGGTAACCGTTGAAGTTGTTCGCTCAGTCTCACGAGCGGACCGACCTGCGTCATCCGCTGAGCCCAGGGATATTCAGTCCCCCCATCATTCCACCCATCTTGCCAGCTATCGATTCGTCGACCTTCCGCTGTGCATCGTTAATTGCCGCTACGATTAAGTCCTGAAGCATCTCAACGTCGTCTTGGGACACAACTTCCGGATCGATCGTCAACCGACGAATCTGCTTCTGGCCAGTCATAACTACCGTAACCATGCCGCCACCGGCACTGGCATCGACCTCAGTTTCAGCTAATTCTCGTTGCAGCTTCTCTTGCATCTGCTGCGCCTGTTTCATCATCTGTTGGATATTCATAAGAATCTTCGATTATCAATGGTGTGGTTACGAACTATGTTCGGAAAATACTTTCTCTACTTAAGCTTTTCCACATCAGCAATCTCCGCTGGAAACACCTCCAGGACCGACTGCACCAGTGGATCGTTCATGACCTGTTGCCTAAGATCATCCGCTGCGACCTCAACAAACTCAGTATCCACTCTCGATTCGCCTTGCTCTGTGCTCACCATAATCTTCCGGCCAACCACCGTCGATGCAATCTGCTCAAGCCACGCTCGATTCTGCGTAACTTGAGAAGCAAGTGTCCGCTGACCAGACGTAAAACCAAAAATTAACTTGTCTCCCTCCAGGTCGACTCTCTGTGCCTGCGCAACGACGGTGCCGTAAAAAAATTTTTTTACACGCTTAAGTTCAACCAAGATTTCAGCCGTTCCCGCTTCCGGCCCATGTGACTCCGAGACAGAAGCTGAAGGTTTCGATTTTTTTACTTGTTTCATCGAATCCGATGAAACGGTTGTACCCTTCAAACTCGTTGTCGCCTTGTCTCCCAAACCCGCAGTCGAGCGAGACGGTTTTAATGCCTTCACACTACCACCACCACGTCCCGTTTTAGCCGTTCTCGTGGGAACAGAATCCCCAGCAAGCAGTGTGGTCAGCGGAATTAGTTTCTTGAGATGCATCCACTTGAGGACTGCCATTTCGAAGTGGTATCTTGGCTGGGCAGCGGTTCGGATCGCGAGTTCGGCCGCAGCAAACACGTCGAAGGCCCGCATCAGATCTTCCCGCGAGAATCGTTGTACTAAACTGATTAACCGAGACCGCTCTGCGTCTCCGGTAATCTCTTGGTCATCTGCGCGAGTAGCATCAATTGAAAGCACGAGCAGGTCTCTTATCACGCGTGTGAGTTCGCGGCACACTAAACGAAGGTCGTATCCGGCCTCAACAAAACGTCCGGACAGTTTGAACACATTCGCAGGGTCTTCGTTTGCTACAACTTCAACAACATCCAGTACAGTTTCTCGCCCGATCAACCCGAGTACAGTCGACACTTCCTCTACTCCAACCTTATCGCCTGTAAACGCCACAACTTGGTCAAGCGCGCTCTGAGCATCCCGCATACTGCCATTACCCGCGCGGGCGACTAGATCGATGGCTACATCATCGATCGCAATCTCTTCTAATGTCGATATTTTGCGAAGTGCATCCGCTATCACGGGCGTGGTAATCATCCGCAGTTGGTACACTTGAGAGCGCGACAAAATTGTTTCTGGAATCTTCCGCAACTCAGTCGTAGCCATCATGAAAATCACATGAGCTGGCGGCTCTTCAATTGATTTTAAAAGAGCATTAAAGGACGAGGTTGATAGCTGATGGCACTCGTCAATGATAAAGACCTTAAAGCGGTCCCTAACCGGCGCCATAGACAGCCCCGCGATAATGACTTCGCGGACCGTTTCAACTTTCGTATGAGTTGCGCCGTCAATTTCGAGAACATCAATGTCGCGCCCTTCGGCAATCTCTTTACAGGACTCACAGGCACCACATGGATCAGGGGTCGGACCCTTTTCACAGTTAAGGGCTCGCGCCAAAATGCGCGCTGTTGTGGTCTTGCCTACGCCACGCGGGCCGGCAAACACAAACGCCTGAGCCAATCGGTCTGTGGCGATAGCATTTCGCAGGGTCTGGGTAACCCCACGCTGACCTACTACGTCGCCGAAGCTCTTCGGGCGATACTTTCTCGCTAAAACCTGATAGGCCATGGAAATTGTTTAGGTGGAGTTCACAGCTAGTTCGAAATCAAGAAACGCCAGTTGTATTGTTCGGATCATGGACGCTCTCGAATCATTAACAACAATCTCTCGGCAAGGCAACGGGGCTCACCGCGACCCGGATAAACCTGCGGCACATGTCAGTGACTACTTAGCGCTGCTGCCTTCCGGCCCTGACGCGGTTCGTAGGCTGAAATTGCACAGGATCCGAGCCGCGGGGCGACCCGTCACCGCGCGTTGGAACGCTCAGTCTAACCGGCACTGATTAGCGTGGCAAGGCACTAAACACTACACGCCCGCTAGCGGTTCACTCCCCGCAACCAGCAAACCAGCACATCCGCACTTGAGAGAATTGTCTTGATCCTGACTCCTTGAGATACAAATTAAAATTGCTATCTGCAGTCGCCGGGAAAGTTCATCAACGAACCATATCATTCAGCCTTTGAATCTATTTGCGTACAAAAGCTTATTGTTGTGATTGTCGCACTGACGGTGCCGACTGTAATCTATTGACACGGTTTAGCGGGAGAGATGTCCGAGTGGTTGAAGGAGCACGCTTGGAAAGCGTGTGTAGGGGAAACTCTACCGTGGGTTCGAATCCCACTCTCTCCGCCATTTGTCTTGCCCGGTCTGAGCGCGATGGAGGCTGTGCGACCTTAATGTCTCTAGCTCGCATCCCCGGGCTTCGATACAAATCGATAGCCCACCCCTCGAACGGTTAGGAGGTGGCGGGGATGCGATGGTTCATCTTCAATTGCTCGACGGAGACGAGAAATAAAATTATCGACAGTTCTCGTGTCTGTATCCTGACGCACCCCCCAAACCTCTTCGAGTAAAACTTCCCTGCGAACAACCTGTCCCTCTCGACGAATTAAATGGCGCAGCAGTGTCGTCTCCGTCAGCGTCAAAGGTTGTTCAACCCCGGCGCGCTCCATCACTTGCTTAGAAAAATCAATCCGCCGACCGCAGAAGCTGTATTGATCAAGTAGTTCAGCAAATTCTTCAGCCGCACTATTCGCGAGCCACATCTTACGGCGAAGGATCCCTTGAATTCGAGCGAGCAGTATTGATAGATCGAAAGGTTTTGGTAAATAGTCGTCGGCACCTAGTTCGAAGCCACGAAGCACATCACCAGTTTCGCCTCTCGCGGTAAGCATTAAAACCGGGACAAAACTTCCGGTGGATCTTAAACGCCTAACGACCTCGAAACCGTCCAATCCCGGCAACATTACGTCGAGTAAAACAAGGTCGATGGTGTCAGGCTCACTGGTAAGCCTGCGTAGTGCTGCCTCTCCGTTTTCTTCAGTATCAACACAATAGCCTTCGGCTTCGAGATTGAACTTCAAGCCGTTTGCAATATGCTCTTCATCCTCGACGACGAGTAGTCGTGTCATAACGGCTTCAGTGGAAGCTCAAGTGTGAACCGGCTTCCCTTCCCAGCACCTTCGCTTTCTGCGTAGGCTCGACCGCCGTGCCGTCTGGCCACCGCACGAACGATTGACAGGCCCAGCCCGGTACCCCTGACTCGAGCACTTAAAGCACCTGGAATACGATAAAATCGCCGAAATATACGTTTCAACTCATCTCGCGTAATCCCCATGCCTTGGTCCCTAACATTAATCGCGACACTTCTGGCACCCAGTTTAACCACCTCGACCGCGACCCTAACCCGTTCACCGGAATATTTAATCGCGTTGTCAATCAGGTTTGTGACAGCTGCCTGAAGCTCTTCACGGTCGCCCATCACCACGGCATCTTCTCCTTCCGGAAGCCGGTCAATCACTTCGACCTCGCCGTCAATTAGATGATGCCGTCGGCCCGCCACGGTCACGCATTCACCGACAACTTCAGCCAAATCAATGTCGATCGGGTTAGCCACGCGAGTCGCCGTACCCGTCTTCCCAGCCAAAAGCACTTGATCAATGGTTGATTGAAGACGTGCGGAATCAGCGAGCATCGTTTCAAGAAACTCCTTTCTCCTGGTCGGGTCAACGTCTCGTTGGTGCAGCGTCTGGAGATATAGCCTGATAGACGCAAGTGGCGTCTTAAGTTCATGTGTAACCGCGTGAATGAAAGCGTTATGTTGTTCGGTAGTGCGAATCTCTCGGATGAGAAAGGCCGTGTTGAGCACCAATCCGGCGATTAGTACAGCGAAGCTGATAATCCCAATCAGCAACCAGAGGCCAGTCCGCCAATTCACTACGATCCAACCTATGTTGAGCGCTAGAGCAACCGCGATGAGCAGCGCACCAAGCAAACCGACAAACAAGACTTTCCGTCGCCGCATCTCGCTTAGTACCATGACCTATAGGATAACGCCTTCGCGCTATTCGACAGGAATGCCTTATACCCAGGAAGAATGCTTTATCCAGAGTGCCGACTAAACAGCCAAGTCAGCGGGTGCCTTGCGCGCGATCTGAGTCGCCGTTGGAACCCGAACGTCCCAAGCCAGACCGACTTTCTCGAGCAACCTGATCTGCAGCCAAGTGAGATCGAGCTCGAATCGTCCAAGTCCGTGGCGTGCAGAAGTGGGATGGGCATGATGATTGTTGTGCCAACCTTCACCAAAAGTAAGTAGAGCCACCCACCACGAATTCTTTGAGTCATCGGACGTGTCGAACCTGCGGGTACCCCACAGGTGCGTCGCCGAATTGACTAGCCAAGTGCAGTGCAATCCAAAAACCACCCTAAAGAAAACACCCCACAGTAGCCATGGCAATCCACCAAGCGCTAATAGTGACAGGCCTAAGAAGACAAGCGGAACCCAGTGCCACTTCGAGAGCACTCGGTAAAAACGATCTTTCATAAGGTCTGGCGCGTACTTCCCCATAACAACCGTGTCGGCATTCATTGGATCACCGAACATCGTCCAGAGCATATGCGACCACCACCGGCCATCCCTTGGAGTATGTGGGTCCCCGTCACGATCAGAGTGTTGATGATGAATACGGTGGCAGGCGGTCCAAAAAATCGGACCCCCTTGAAGTGTCATTGTCGCGCAGACGGCCAAAAAGTACTCAACGACCTTCGGCGTTTCATATGATCGATGGGTATGGAGACGGTGATACCCCATTCCAATTCCCCAACAGATACAGACCCAGTGCAAGACAACGGCTACGATCACCGCCTGCCAAGTCGTATAAAAAATGGCCGCCACCGCCAGAATGTGAAAACACACCATCGCGGTCAAGGTAACTCGGTTAACTTTTGTCTTGTCGCCGAAATCAACGTGGCTGACGCTCAATGAACCCTCTTCTCTGAACCAATATTGCCGGAACAGCCTAACAGGCAGAACACCTTGGAAGAAGAACCAAAATGTAATAGTTATGTAATTTTCGTCACGACCGGCACCGTCAGTCCTCCGCCGTTCAATCGAGTAGCCAGCCAACACACTCCAGCTCTAAAAGCTGAAACTCTAGCTAAATTAAGGCTGGCAAGGCAAAAGGTTGGCGGAGAGGGTGGGATTCGAACCCACGTGCCGGTTACCCGACAAGACGCTTTCGAGGCGCCCCCGTTACGACCACTTCGGTACCTCTCCAAATAAGACTTCTTCGCCGCAAGTTGCAAGTTGTCCCAAATTGCCTTGTAGCCTCACCCCTTCAGAGCCGCGGAACAATCATTAGGATACCGTGAGATCGGCACTGTTCCGGCGTGACTCAAAGAACGACTGTATTAACTCGCGGCATTCATCTGCTAACACGCCCTGAACAACCTCTATTTGATGATTCAACGCCCAGTGGTCAAGTATGCGCGCGACTGACCGTACAGCTCCTGTTTTAGGCTCGCTGGTCCCATACACAAGCGTTCCTACTCGGGCGTGAACGAGTGCTCCCGCACACATCAGACAGGGCTCAACGGTCACATACAACGCAGTGCCAGTCAGTCTGTAGTTGCCCATCCGCCGCGAAGCGTTACGTAACGCAACAACCTCGGCGTGGGCCGTTGGGTCGATTGCACCAATAGTTTGATTAAAGCCAACACCCATTATCTGGCCGTTGGCGACAACTGCGGCACCAACCGGAACCTCACCAACATCTCGAGCACGCACCGCCTGTTCGTACGCTACACGCATCCACATCTCATGCTTCAACTTCGAAGTGTCGCCCATAACCAAGCGCTATCCTACCCGATGGTTGCGAAACCCACCTTCTAAAACCATTAATTTCCAGAGTTTGGAACTTCGAAACGTGACTGTAGAATCACACCACGTGTGTTCGAACTCTAGTAGGAATTCAAAATGACAAGATTCAAGGCCTTATCGGAAATGATTTACTCCATCACGCGCATTGTCATCGGGTTTTTGTTCTCTCTGCATGGCATCGAAAAGATTTTTGGTGTGATGTCTCGAGACGAGCCGGCTGAATTATTTTCGCTGATTGGCGCCGCCGGTGTCATTGAACTCGCGGCAGGGGGGTTAATCTTCGTAGGACTGTACACACCATGGGCTGCCTTCGTTGCAAGCGGGCAGATGGCATTTGCCTACTTTCTTGCCCACCACCCTCGAGGAGGATGGCCAATTGAGAACGATGGCGAAAGAGCAGTCTTATACTGTTTTGTCTTCCTCTATCTCGCGACCAGAGAGTCAGGTCCTATTAGTCTTGATCGAATGATCGAAGGTCGCCGGCCCTAACGGAGGTTTCCATGGGAATTCGGGTCGGACAGCTTAAAAATTTTCACCACCAATTGGCTCTTCTGAGGCCCTCAATCCAAATGTCCTCGCTCAGCGTCCCCCATTTCAACCCCAGCCTGCGGGAAATATTCCCTCCATCGACTCGAAACTCGAGTCGCAACATCTGGTTGACATCGAAGCTCCTCGGGAAACGAAGGTTTTAGTCGAGCATCAATCACAATAGGCGCACTGTATGCCAGATGATTTCGTACGACTTTAGTCGAAGCCGCGTATACATCTGCGGCTGGTTCGAATCGCGTGAACGTCGTCCAGAGGAAATTCATCGAACTTTTCGCAGCCCGGACCGGCTCATCAGTTACTACAATCAATGGCCACTCGGAAAATGCTGGATGCTTTGCGATTCGATTTGGAACGGTTACATCGTCAGCGTACGCGGCAGCACCCACCACTAAACAACCCCCACAGAAAACCAAAATATCGCTCAAGCCGCTCGGCAAGTCTGTCGCCGAGAACTCATGCGGCAAGTGGCGAATGGGGTCACCCAATCCCAACCAAACACCCTTGGAACCCTTATTAACCTCGGGCCCTGTGTAATCGAGCGTGTCCATAGACAGGTTTGATAAAACATATAGGTCAGTCTCGGGGTTGGTCCGTTCCAATATGTGTTCCAAAGTTCTTGGAAAGTCTTTTAAGTCAACTAGCTGGTCAGTTACTAAAAGGAACTTCGTAAGGGAAAGCTGACCCTCACCCAGAATTCGAAACGCACTTGCCATAGCTTCCCGCGCATATCGCTGTTTGACGACGGCCGCAGACAATGAATGGTAACCAGTCTCCCCGTACGACCACAACCGCTCGACAGCTGGCATTACCAGAGGGAACAGCGGCGACAGCAGTTCCTGCAATAGGTCGCCGATGAAAAAGTCTTCCTGTCTAGGCTTACCAACGACCGTTGCCGGATAGATAGCATCGCGGCGATGGGCAACCGTTTGAACCTTGAACACCGGATAATCGTGTTTCAAGGAGTAGTAACCATAGTGATCACCAAACGGTCCCTCAGGCCGTCTCACCTTTGGGTGAACCTCTCCAACAAATGCAAACTCAGCGTTAGAAACTAGAGGGTGCCCAGAGGGTCCCGTAGAGAGTTTCATTCGTTCACCAGCAATCAGAGATGCGAGCATTAGCTCTGGAATATTCTCTGGCAGCGGAGCTATCGCCGACAGAATTAAGGCGGGAGGACCGCCAAGAAAAACGGTGACCGGTAACGGCTCACCACGGCCCTCGGCTACCTGATAATGAAACCCTCCCCCCTTTCCAATCTGCCAGTGCATCCCAGTAGAACGGCCATCGTGAATCTGCAGACGATACATTCCTAGATTGTGCCCCCGACCGTCAGGATGTTCGGTATAGACGAGTGGAAGTGTGATGAAGGGACCTCCGTCATCCGGCCAAGTGGTCAGAGCCGGTAAAGTGTCCAGTCGAACGTCATCAGTCACGACCTCCATCACCGGACCCCTTCGACCTTTTCGGACCCCGACCTTAAGCAATTCAAAGCCGAGGTCTCGGGCGCCCCAAAGTTTCGCCGGCGTCGGTGGGAGAAGGTTTTCGACCAGGTCCACCAGTCGATGAATCAGACGCTGAGGACGCGCACCAAACGCCAACTGTGCGCGCCGTTGAGTACCAAATAAATTAGTAACTAGCGGAAATTTAGCCCCAATGACATTGGTAAACAGAAGCGCCGGACCACCGGCTGCCACAACCCGGCGATGAATTTCTGCGGCCTCTTGATTTGCATCTACCGGCACATGGACCTCGACTAGGTCCTTGTCTTGCCGTAACTGTTCCATGAAATGCCGCAAATCTGGGAATGACATTGATACGGTATGTTATCCGGTTTCTCCCTAACCCTTGGCTATAGCTTAGCCAGAAGCGATAATGAAGTTTTGTCAGAAACGTTTAAGTAATGGCGAGTATTACCGATAAGAAGACTAAGATGTCGAACTCCGCCGTGGCCAGACGGCCAACCCGTAAGAGTCGTCAAAAGACGCGGTTTATCGAAGTTCTCGATACTACGCTCCGCGACGGAGAACAGGCAGAGGGCGTTTCCCTCGGCCATGCCGAGAAATTGACGATCGCGAATAGACTCCTTAAAGACGTCAAGGTCGATCGGATCGAGGTGGCGTCAGCTCGTACCAGCGAAGGTGAACGTTTAGCCGTCGAAGAGATCATTCGTTGGGCCGAGACAGAAGACTTTACTGACCGGATTGAAATCCTAGGATTTGTTGATTCAAAGGCCTCGATTGACTGGGCGCGGGCGGTAGGTGTTCAGGTTATTAATTTGTTGACGAAAGGCTCCCTGCTTCACTGCCAAGAACAATTGCGGCGCACACCTCAACAGCATCGCGATGACATCAGAAAAACTATTGAATACGGCACCAAGCACGGTGTGAAGTTCAACGTCTACTTAGAAGACTGGTCTGGCGGCATGCGCGACTCACCGGAGTATGTGACGGACCAAATACAAGCATTGGTGGAACTTTCACCAGCCCGGATCATGCTCTGTGACACCCTCGGAATTTTGAATCCGATGCTGACTCGCCGCTATGTGAGTGAAATCACGGCGGCGTTTCCGGAAACACGCTTCGATTACCACGGACACAACGACTACGGGTTGGCAACAGCGAATACTCTAGAGGCCGCAATTGCCGGTGCTCAAGGAGTCCATGTCACCGTCAATGGAATGGGTGAACGCGCTGGAAACACTGCGCTTGACGAAGTCGTCGTTTCCCTTCGTGACCATGGCGAACTTCGAACCCACGTCAAGGAACGTTCTCTCGCCGGAGTAAGTCAACTTGTCGAAGTGTTTTCAGGTCGGCGAATTGCAGTCAATAAACCAATCGTGGGAGAAAACGTCTTTACGCAGGCAGCTGGCGTGCACGCCGACGGCGACATGAAGGGGGAACTCTACGCAAGCAAGCTTCACCCCGTCCGGTTTGGGTTGCGACGTAGCTATGCCATGGGCAAACTCATGGGAAAAGCGAGTCTAGAGTTTAATCTTCAAAGATTAAATATCTCATTAACCAGCGAACAAAAAGATCAGCTCTTGCAGCGCATCGTTGAACTTGGCGATCAGAAGCGACACGTTACAACCGCCGACCTTCCATTCTTGATTTCTGAACTATTACAAACACCAGAACTACGGGTATTCGAAGTGAGAGACTACTCGATCGCCACTAACAGAGGTCTCCGTCCATCCGCCAGCATCCTAGTCCGATACCGTGGCACTGAGGTTCAGGCCACAGCATCGGGCGACGGTGGCTATGACGCGTTCATGCAAGCCTTGCGGAGTGTCGAATCAAAACTCGGTTTCGTAGTACCAAAACTCCTCGATTATGAAGTACGAATCCCACCTGGCGGCAAGACCGATGCTATTGTCGAAACTACGATTCAGTGGGAAGGCGGTCTAATCACCCGAGGTATCGATACAGACCAATTAGCGGCGGCGATCCAGGCAACTGAACATGCCCTTAATGCGGTTGCTCTTCACAGTAATCCGCATCCAAAACGCACCGGGACCAAACGTCCTCGGCGAAATCGTCGGTCGAAAGTAACGTCGGTGGCTCGCTAGTCGGCGACCGTTTCAAATTGACAACTACCTTGCCTCAGCGACCTGTTCATCAAGGCGTGCTCCACCCAAAATACCTGGCATCGAATAGTTTCCTTCGTGGCATGCATACTCAAAAATTGGATCTTCTGTACTCTTTAAGACCAACATCACAGTCCAAGGCTTAGTCCAAGTATCCGAATCATCGAGTGTTATCTCATGCTGGATGGTATCGGGTGCCACACGGGTAAAACGCTCAACGAGACGCAATCCCGCAGAAGCACCACTGTAGCGTGTCTCACCCGAATAATTTGTCGTCTCAACAACCAGAGTGTCGCCGTCCCAATGGCCGCGCGAATCACCTGTCCACAATCGTACGCCATCATCAACATGGGGGCGCCCATCAAGCGGAATGACACGGGAAATGTGCCCCATCTCCTGCATGATAGCTACGTGGTCTGGTGTTTGAAGAATCTGAAAGTAGCTGTTGTAGCCAGCGCTCAAACGGGGCGCCTCAAAGTGGAGACACCGGTCGCCGAGACTTCTATCTTCAGGCCCATCAGAGGGATGCTCCCGCGAATATTCACGCCTAGAGGAAGCGAGTGCTTCGGCGGCAGTGGTTAACGCCGGAATTCGACCATCCGGTGGATCAATAATGAGAGACGTGCGGTTATCAAGGTTGCGTTCGACTAGCCAGAAAGCATTGTAGTTTCCGGTGACGACATCGAAATCGTTAAACTCTGAGTTGCCCAACGCTTGCTGAATAAGACGGTCTCCCAACAAATCTCCAGCTTGTTCGTTGTTGCGAAATTCATTCACCTTCTGGGTCAATTCAGCAAGTTCTTCGTCTGACAACACCGTCTTACCCGCCAGTTGTTCTGGACGTTGCAGAGGCGTTGCACTGTTGTTAGCCCAGATGCCCTGAAGGTCAGGCTGTCCATCCGCTGTGCGGGGGACCGCCCAATCGCTTTCCTGCCCTAACGCCGGGAGCGGCACAGAAGCACCAATCACAAAAATCATCAGTAAAACTGCCATGCGTCGACCTGTCATTACACTCCTCCTGCATGCCGGATAAGACATACATATGCCTCTCTGGCTAGTTCAACAACTACAGTTGCTCGCGCTCCAAAAGTTCCGCCACCTCAAAAAAATCCTGGACCTCCCAGTCTGGAGCGTAGCCATGATGTTCTAAAGGCTCATCGGCGCGGTTAACCCAAATAACCTTTAGCCCGGCCGCCTTAGCACCCACAATATCAAACTGCCCGCGACAAACGAATATAACTTCACTCACGTTAAGTCCTAGTTTTGCAATTGACTTGAGATAGATGTCGGGATGTACTTTATTCTTTCCCCATAGGTCTGCGGTGAGATAAACATCAAAATCAAACCCCATATCCGCAAAACGATCAACGATGCCAACTCGGACCATTTCACTGTCACCGTTCGACAAAGGACCCATAATCGGATAACCCACGGCCCGAATTCTCTTGAGCCCCTCGATGACATCAGGATATGGGTCGAGTTCGTGCCACGCCTGCATCAGTTCGTCCTCATCATCCTTGGTCAGTTCAATCTCGTGAAAACTAGCGGCTGTTCGAAGTGCTCGACGAGTAACAAATGAAAACGGTTCAAACCCTTTATCGACCAGGGTGTTGTACATGATGTAGACCAACTGTTTAGACCGCCAGAGTTCGTTAAAAGTCGTTGGGTCGGCCACGATACCTTTTCGGTTAAACACCTTGGAAACCGCCAGCTCGACACCCTCCCAAGAAACAAGCGTCCCGTAGGAATCGAACAGCACGGCCCGCGACCGTTCCTGAGCAAAAATGCTCTGATGCACCGGCGTTAAAGCCAGAATGATAATGACGAGAAAGATACGGTGTCTCACGACAGCCCCCAAGGGAAGAAAACACGTTGCACAAACCAAACCCCACCGACCACGATGACGACAACCGAACCAACCGTTGCCAGACGTTGGCCAAACAATTCGCTACGCGCCCGTAATGCCGCCAACGCCGCCGCAGCGGCGATGACGACCGCTAGTTGGCCAATTTCAACACCCACATTGAAAGAGACTAGTGACCAAGCTACGTCCCGATTCGGTAAATTCATCGCGCGAAGAATTCCAGCAAACCCAAACCCATGAATCAATCCGAAGACAAAAGCGATCCACGCACGCAAATCTCGGCCACCACCAACCAATAGATTATCGGCACCGACCCAGACGATACTCAGCGCAATCGCCGGCTCAACAATATTCGAGGGTGGGCTGAAAACATTTAGTACTGACAAAGAAAGCGTGACACTGTGGGCCAGAGTGAAAGCGGTCACTACAATCAGTAACTGCCGGACACTGCCACCCAGCAACAACAGCCCAACAAGAAACAGCAGATGGTCGGCTCCCGTCAAAATGTGTTCGACGCCCAGTGGTAAAAACCGCTGCACCACAGCGCGCGTACCCTGCCAGGTTCCCAAGAAATACTCCGTCCTTGGATGATTTAAATCAAGGATGGCCTGATTCCTTAGTTCACCTGCTTCGTAAACATTGAGAAACGTCTGGTGCCGTGGGTCGTACGGAAACAGGAGAGCATCAATCCCAATTACGCCGGGCGTCTGGTTAAAAACATAGTGAAATCGAAGTCGCACCGATTGACGATCGGGCAGGACTTCAGGAATAAGCCAGTTAGGCTGAAACACCCGGCCTCCAGCCGAAAGACGCAGGCGTCCCTCCACCAAGTCAGCCATTGCGTCGGCCTGTTCCACAACAAATGCTTGGTCGAGTAATTGTTCCGGTGGATCAATCTCGAGGTCATGCGCTAGATCGATGATATGCACGACCAAGGTAGCCTCGCCCCCGCCAGTCTCTCCAAGGCGAAGATCAAGGTAGCTGAAAGGGATCGGGTGTGCTTGAGCGATCCCTGCGGCAGCGAGACTACTGATTAGCGCCAGTAGCGTAAGACGAATTTGCAAAATCCAGCGTGCCGTCATGCACGCCTCACGCTACTCTTCGATTTCGTCAAAAACAACCTGCACGTAGGCCTGAAGCCGTTCGGGAGCGGGCTTGCGATACCCCATGAACCTCGGCGGAACCTGCCAGACACGTGCAAATTCTTCTGCTGAAAAACCATCCCTTTTGGCCGATCGGGCCGCACTGACAAATGCTCCTACAAAAGTCGCATATTCGCGGAGATCGTCTCGCATCATCGGGGCACTGTGGCCCGTGATAATTGTATCGATTTCAGGAACACCAGCGTACGCGTTCCAAAGAGTGACCGGGTAATCAACACCACTCCCACCGTTGTTCGCATCCATGATTGGAACTTGCTTGCCTGGAAATGCATCACCGGCGTGCATGACACGCAGCGAAGGAAAAACCACCCATGCGTCGCCGCTCGTATGCGCACGACCAAAGTAATAAAGATCAACCTGGTCGGCACCACTTCCCAATGTCAGGCTATCGGTAAACGTCTGGGTCGGCATCCCCTGTCCACCACTTGTGTCAAACACATTTGGAGGCTCTCGACCCAACCCAGTGACCGGGTTCCATTCACCCATCAACTGTTCGGTGTTTTCGTGAGTCACTACGCTGACAGTCGTCGGAAAATCAACGTTGCCACTCACATGGTCGAAGTGAGTATGAGTATTAATAATCGTCGTGACCGGGTTGGAGGTTAGCTCACCGATCTTGTCAAGAAGCGGCTGGCCCCAACCAGCCAGCTTGGTATCAACGAGCACCACACCATCACTGGTCACAAAGGCTGCCGAGTTCCCGCCACCGCCCCGAAGAATGTAGAGGTTATCCCTCAGCTGGTCGACCTCAACTACCTGTTCACCCTGCTGTGCCGTACCAACCGCTAGTGATAACGAACAAACGACTAACAACACTCCAAAAATAACCGTTCTTTTCATTACTCTGCCTCCCTAGCCACGCTTGCCAGAACCCAGCAATGCTAACGCAAAAACGACAGGGCTGCTGCCAGTTTTTTAAACCACCTCTAATGAATCAGTCGACCAAGGAAAAGATTGACGCGAAACCCAATGACTCTATTCTGGCAACCGATATGCGATGAACTCACCAGGGAAGCCGCCGCCGCTGATAGCCACGACGATGTACTGGCTGCCCTCATGCATATACGTCATGGGTGAACCGGAAACCCCCGTGGGCATATAAACGCTGCCTAGCTCCTCACCAGTCGCCTTATCATAAGCTCGCAACATCGCGCCGCGCTCACCTGACGCCGTTGTGAATGTCCCGGGCTCACCGGCAATAACGAGGGTCTTGGTTATCAGCGTCCCAACACGGCCAACCCGGCCGGTCCGAGGTACGTTGACACCCTCAAGGAGGGGATGGTTCCTGATATTGTCGGCGGTCTCCCCGTGGGCAATCTGCCAGAGAATCTCTCCTTGGGTGAGATCGATCGCCGTGATGCGACCCCACGGGGGCTTGACAAGCGGGATCCCGTCAACATTAAGGGCAGCGTCTACCGCGGGAATCTCCCGCGCCCGACCCCGAATGAAATCCATGTCCGACTGTCTTGGATCATTGACGAGCCCCAGCACGGAAACATTGGTAACCGAGTAAAGGTAGGCGATTCCCGTCTCCGGATCGATCGAGCCACCCGGCCAATTTGTACCGCCCCCCGTTGACGGTAACATCAATGTTCCGATCACACCGTCGGGATCTGACACGGTAATTGGCGTAAAAATTGGGCCAATTCGATGTCGACCCGCAATCTCTTCTGCGCGTCTCCGAATTTCTGGTGTGAAGTCGACAAGATCATCAAGGCTAACGCCCTGTCGATCGTAGGCAGGCGGCTTCGTTGGAAACGGCTGCGTCAGAGAGAGCAGCTCTCCGGGCACAGTTGATGCCTCCACAGGGTGCTCTTCGATTGGCCAAATCGGCTCTCCGGTGACTCGGTCAAAAACGTAAAGCCACGCCTGTTTAGAAGGTTGCGCCACAATCTTTCGTTCAACACCATCGATCACCACATCCGCCAAGATCGGTGCACAAGGAAGATCCCAATCCCAGACATCATGGTGAATGAACTGGTAGTGCCACAATCGCTCTCCAGTTTCGAGGTCTACGGCGATGAGACTATCGGAAAACAAATTGTCACCGTGTCTATGTCCACCGTAATAATCGTTGGTGGGCATTTCAGTTGGCAGATACGCGATTCCGAGATCCAGGTCCGCACTGATCTGCCCCCACACTCCGGTGTTACCGGTATACCGCCAAGATTCATTGAGCCAAGTGTCATTCCCGAAGTCGTCGGCACCTGGAATAGTGTGAAAAATCCACTTCCGCTGACCGGTTTGGGCATCGTACCCGCGAATATAGCCCTTCACATTTTGCATTGACTTCGCCGTCCCACCGGGCAAATGCGCAGCTCCCACGACGATGGTGTCGCCAGCCACGAGCGGTGTCGCATGCAGCCCCGCTTCACCAGTGATCAGATCTATGTCTTGGTCAAAGTTTTGCTTCAAGTCAACACTCCCATTGTCACCAAAATCAGAAAGTCGTTGTCCCGTTCGAGCGTCGAGTCCGATCAATCGGTAGCCAGGCGTAACATAGAAAATCTCTCCGTTCCTGCCGTCGTCCCGGTAGGCAAGACCACGGCCCGAAAGCCGTCGTGGCGCGGCAGCACCACGTTCGCCTTCATCAAGACGGTGCATCCACAACAACTCGCCGGTCCCAGCGTCCAAGGCGATAACCGCGCGACGTGACCCAGCCGTGGAGTAGACCACACCATTAACCATCAGCGGTGTCGACTGCAGATTGAACTCAGGGTTTGGCCCGAAGTTCACCGTCTTGACCTGCCAAGCAATTTCAAGTTCTTCAAAATTGTCACCGTTAATCTGGTCGAGTGGTGAATACCGCGTATTGGCGATGTCTCCCCCATAGCTGCGCCACTCACCATTCTCGGTGCCTTGTGCACCTAGTTGTTGGGTTGATCCGACTAACCAAACCCCACTAAGCCACACAAGCCACGTGATGTTGATCCAACGACCTGGCATATGAAATTCCTCCTGGCTGACTGTAAATAAGGTCCGGTCGAGTTTAGAGAACAAGGAAACTTTCAGGTTTCCGACGATGGGACGGTAATCTTGCACCCATCGTGCCGAGGCAACCAGGTCCTCTGTCACGCCCAATTTTCAATTAATTCAAGAGTCGCGTGCCTTCTTCAAAAAGTGAACGGTCCCACAGGTTAGTAGTACCGACCTCATCATGGCACGTCACCTATTACTCCACAAGAGGTTAAGGGTCTGTCGGCCCCACAGAGATGGGACATGCTTGCGGAACATTTGAAAGAGATCTATCGTGGCGAGTATCAGATCAAGAAATCATTGCAGGAGATAGTAAATGCGCACTCGCGTGGCCGGGCTGCTTGTCGTTTTGACCCTCGTCGTTTTACTGGTGCCATCGCCAACCGTTGCTCAGTCCTCCAACCCACCACGGACACCGTGGGGAGACCCTGACCTCCAGGGGATCTGGTCGTATGCAAGCTTGACACCCCTGCAAAGACCAGCTGACTTGAGCAATCGTGAATTCTTCACGCCTGAGGAGGCTGCAAGTCGCAACGCCGCGACAAGCGTAGATCGACCTCCCCAGCCAGGCAGTGTTGGAAACTACAATGCATTATGGTTTGATCGTGGGACAATCGACCCCAGTCTGCGAACGTCGCTTATTATCGACCCCCCGGACGGTCGACTACCCCTGACCCAGGAAACACAAGCACGGATCGCTTCCGAGCGGGAATACCGAGATAGTCATCCAGCCGATTCGTGGCTGGACCGCAGCCCGTGGGATCGATGCATCACGTATCACGGTGTACCTCCGGTCTCAACCGGCTACAACAACACCTATCACATCGTGCAGTCACCCAGATACGTTGCCATTTTGGTTGAGAACATTCACGATGTTCGGATCATTCCTCTTGACGGACAACCACAGCTGGATTCTTCAATCCGACAGTGGAACGGTGATTCCCGAGGTCATTGGGAAGGCGACACACTGGTCGTTAAAACCACAAACTATAGTGCTCAAACGCGCCTGCGTTTTCCGTCGTCGCCCGAGACAACTGCGGTGGAACGCTTCACGCGAATCAATGCCGATCTAATCGACTATCAATTTACGGTGGAAGATCCGTCAGTCTATACAAGCGCATGGACTGCTGTTCGACCGATGCCGAGAATCCCAGACTATCGGATTTACGAGTACTCGTGTCACGAAGGCAACTACGCAATGTCGAACATTCTGAGCGGTGAGCGACAACGTGAAAAGGCGACAGCGAGAGACTAAAAGAGGACTGTCACCGGATGGTGCTGAACTGAGTCATTGTGTTGTTAATAGCCACGCTGTCTCACCTAACATCTCAACCAACTGACCCGCGTGCGAGTCGTGGCCGACAAAAGCACGCGGCCTTCATATAATAGATAGGGCACTAATGTGACGCTCACGTTTCGGCGAATCCTGTTGGTCCTTGTGGCTGCGCTCTGCGCCAATTCAGCGGTGCTAGCGCAAGCGCGGTCCAGTGGTTGGGGGCAGCCAGCTCTTCCCTACGATGGGCGATTCACGTTCGTCCGCCTTCGATGGACTTCCGGAACTTACGGTGCTCCAGTGGCCGGCCAAGGTTTCAATTTCTGGCTGCATGAATTTCCCCGTGCCGAGCAAAACCTGATGGCCGTACTCGGCGATCTCACCCTCGTCAACACTCGCACAAACGGGAGCCTCATCCTCACACTTGATGACCCCGACCTCTTCAAATATCCAATTGTGATGATGTGGGAACCCGGTTTTTGGACGATGACAGATCACGAAGCTGGACGCCTTCGCGAATACATATTGAAGGGAGGATTGGTCATTTTTGATGACTTCGAGCGTGAGCAGTGGGACAATTTCGCCGCCCAAATGGACCGAGTCATTCCAAACGCTGATTGGATGGCCCTGGAGGAGAATCACCCCATATTTAATTCATTCTTTCGTATCGACCAAATTGACACTCCACACCCGATTAACCACCACCTGTTCGGATACAAGCCTGAATATATTGGATTATTCGAAGACAACAATCCCGACAAACGCCTGATGGCGATCGTCAATTACAATACCAACCTTGCCGAATATTGGCAGATGGCCGGAACGGGGTTCTTCCCAATCGAATCCGAAAACATCGGGTTCAGGCTTGGAATTAATTACATGTTGTACGGCATGACCCATTAAATTAGCCCGTAGTTTGAACAACCGCGAATACTGACAGGCTCTTAAGTCAGAAGAATGTGTCATTTTTTTAAAGAGACATTCTGACTTCAAAACTCATCATTTTAAATAACCAAATTTTTGGATCTTCCTAAGCATGTGACTTATCAACAACTTATACCGTTATGACTTATACAAAAACCAAATACTCGGTTTTTTGTACCAATTACTTGGGCTTTTCTGTCTAAATATTCCTTATATTCCTTAATTTTCTAGAAAAAAATACATTGGCCCAATTCTTGCATATATTCCGTCTGCCTATGTAGGCGAAAGCCCTGCCAAGCGGATTCACTGAACTTGGCGGGTGCGGAGCCATTTGACTTCGTGTGCTTACACAGGCTATATACTGCGTTGCTGCGTTTTGCGCCATCGTAATTGTTTGTTAGTTAGATGGGGTCATTCACAGTGTTTCCGGGGGCCGGTGCCTCCGAAAATGAATGAAGGAGACAAACATGAGGATGCGTCAACTAGGAGTGGCACAGGTCGCATTAGTTCTGTGCTCCTTGCTGCTAGTGCCTGCAGTGGTATCGGCTCAGGATGCCGGTATCTCTGGAGTCGTGTCTGATGACACCGGCGGTGTGTTGCCTGGTGTCACCGTCACAGCAGCAAGTCCAGCCCTAATCGAACAACAACGAATCGCTATCACTGACGGTGAAGGTCGATTCGCGTTCGCCGGGCTCACGGTAGGGACTTACTCAGTTGAATTTTCCCTGCCCGGCTTTAACCAGATTCGCCGAGAAGGCGTCGAGTTAACGTCTGGTTTTACCGCTAACATCAGCGTTGAACTCGGTGTCGGCGGTATTGAAGAAACCATTACGGTCACGGGCGCCAGTCCGGTGGTCGATATTCAGAACGTGCGGCGGCAAACGCTGGCCACGGCTGAAGTGCTTTCAACGCTCCCGATGAGCACCAAGCACGTCAACAATCTTGTCACGCTGACGCCTGGATTTACGGGCTTAGCTGACGTTGGCGGTCGCTACAGCTCACAGGTCGGTGGCGCATATCACGGTAAAGCCGGAACCAAAGTCTCCATGGACGGAATGGGCGTCGAGAATAGCTTTGGTAACAGCAGTTACCAGATCAATGCCGCGGCCGTTCAGGAAATGGTCTTGCAGACCACGGGTATTTCTGCTGACACCAACGCCGACGGCGCGGTCGTCAACGTCATCCCGAAAGAAGGTGGAAACACCTTTAGCGGTATCCTCGCTGGCTTTTTTGCCAATGACAGCATGGAGTCCGACAACGTTACCGATAGTCTCAGAACCAAGGGTATTACCAAGTCAAACTCGACGACCAAGATGTGGGACGAGTCGATTAGCTTGGGCGGCCCAATCAAGCGAGACAAATTGTGGTTCTTCTTCGCCGGTCGCAGCTGGGGCTTCAGCCGAGAGGGTGCTAACGTCTACTGGAACCGGTGCACGCATCCCGGCCAATCGTGTGCTGACGGACGGTACATGGGTGCGTCCGAAGGAACAAAGCGGCAGGTGGTACGGCTCGAAAATTACACCGACCGTCCGAAGGACCGCTACAGTGGCCGACTTGAGTGGTACGACTCTTACCTGAGCCGTCTCACGTGGCAGGCCTCTCAGAAGAACAAATTTAATGTCACTTACGACGAACAGCGTGCGTGCAACTGCGGTTCGACGAACGGTTCGAGATTGCAGGAAACGTCACCTGGCTATCGATTTGACCCCAACAGGCTGACACAGCTGTCGTGGACGTCGACTCAGACCAGCCGTCTGCTGATCGAAGCGGGTGCAACATTTGCTATTTCTCAGTGGAACACGTTCCTGATGCCAGGTGTTGACGCAAGTGACGTCACGGTTGCCGACCAGGGTCTTGGTTTGACCTACGGGAACTATGCCTGGTTGCGTGGTGACCCGAACCACACTGACCGTTACAGTCAGCGGTTCTCGGTTTCCTACGTTACGGGTTCGCACAACTTCAAGGCGGGCATGGCCTCTGAGCAGTTGGTCGACAATGTCTACCTCCTCAGGTCTGGTGAGGTTCAGTACCGCTTCAGAAATGCTGTCCCAAACCGCATCACGCAATATTCGACACCGTATCTCCAGCGGGACCGTGCGCGAGACCTTGGTTTCTACGCACAGGACCAGTGGGTTATCGACCGGTTGACTCTTAACTTGGGTGTCCGATTCGATACGCTCTACGGCTACACGCCGGCACAGGATCTGCCAGGCGCACCTGATGAACCCAACCCCTGGGGCGGATTCGAACGCGTCAATGAGTGGCTCGGTGAACGTTCGTATGCCCGACGTGAAGGCACACCGAATTGGAAAGATATCAATCCGCGTATCGGTCTGGCCTACGACGTATTTGGCAACGGCCGTACAGCCCTCAAATGGTCGCTTGGCCGATACGTTGCCAAGATCGGAACGGAAATCACCAACCAGAACAACCCCATCGTTCGGTCAATTAACTCAGTCAATCGCTCGTGGAACGACGCGAACGGCGACTACATCCCGACCTGCGATTTGGGTAACTTCAGTGCCAACGGCGAGTGCGGAGCTATCTCGAACAAGAACTTCGGTGCGGGAAATCCAAACGCGGTCCGTTGGGACGACGCTGTGCTGAATGGTCTTCGCGACAGCAACTGGGATATGTCAGCTGAGATCCAGCAGGAACTCACTGACGGTCTGTCGATGACGGTTGGCTACTACTTCAACAATGCTGGCTACTCGCAGGAGAACAACAGCAAGAACCGCGTGACCGACAATACCGCCGTTGGTACTGCCGATTACGACGAGTATTGCGTCACGATACCGACCGATAGTCGCCTCCCGAACAGCGGCCAACAGCTGTGTGGCCTGTATGACATCAAACCGTCCAGTTTCGGAAATGTCGACAGCTACATTACGCAGAGCCAGAACTTTGGGGATGTGATTATGCGCAACCACTTCTTCAACGTCACGTTCGACGGACGGCTCCCCAACGGGATTCAGTTCGGTGGCGGTGTCGATACCGGAACGTCAACATCGAACCGGTGCTTCGTGGTTGACACCCCGCAGGAGTTGCTCTACTGCAACGACGTAACGCCGTTTAGTGCGCAGACTCAAATGAAGGCGTTCGGGTCAGTGCCGTTACCGGGTGACTTCCTGGTGAGTTTCGCGTATCAGAACCTCTCCGGTCCTGAGTATGCGGCCAACTTGCTCTACTCGAGTGCACAAATCGAACCGTCATTGGGTCGGCCGCTCTCAAGTGGTGGCTATCGCTCAGTGCCGATCGTGGCTCCGTCAACATTGTTTGAAGACAGAATCACGAGGCTTGATTTCCGGGCGAGCAAGATCATCAACTACAACCGCTTCAGGTTCCAGATTAACTTTGATGCGTATAACCTGATGAATTCCAGCTCCATCCGAACAGTCAACAGCACCTACGGATCACGCTGGGGATACCCGAATTCAATTATCGACCCACGGATTCTTGAGTTCGGTGGACAGATCGACTTCTAATCGAGCGGTCTGATTACATCTTCCGCGCTGGGGCGGCTCTTCGGAGCCACCTCAGCGCGGTTTTTTTGTACGGATGTTTTGAGTAAACGGCCCTAGGGAAGTTCTTCCGGCGTCCACGGGATACGGCAGGGTTCACCACGTTCATACCGAGCGAGGTTCACTTCGAGTCTCGCAGTGACTTCCACAAGACCAGCTTGTTGGGCAGCAATCAATAGGTCGCGTTGCACAGCGACAGCCTGACCATACTCACCAAGTTCGGCCAACATCATCGCGGTCGTTTCGCCAAGTTCAATGGTCTGTTGCTGCTCAAGAAGTCGTTCAATCAGCTGTTGCGCCAAACTAGCATCTCGCACCTGGTCATCCGGAGCCGCTGACAACAAGCGCGCTAACGCATGCGTAAACAATGGATGATCAGGATACCGTTCGCTATCGGCGGACAGTCTGGTTCGCGCGTCGGCGTAACGCTCCAATCGCACGAGGGTCATTGCGTAGCCAAACGCTGCGTCCTGATGTGCCGGATCCATTTCAAGCACGCGTTCGTATTCCGCCAGCGCCTCACGGGGTTGTCCACTCCGCCCCAAGACACCGGCAAGTTGCGCCCGTGCTTGAATGTTGACCGGATCGTGTTCCAGCGCTACTGAAAAATGGTCAATGGCCTCTTGATGCCGCCCCGCTGCCGCGCGAAGGACACCCAGACTGTAGCGCGCGCCAACATAGCCAGGATCCGCACGAATCGCCGCTTCGAATGCGGCTTCCGCACCAGCCTCGTCTGCCAGTTGATAGAGTGCAGTCCCGAGGCGGTGCTGCAGTGACGGATCCGTCGGCGCGAGTTCCAATCCTCTACGAAACCAAGTCGCAGCATCAGCCCAGTTGCCAACATCCATGGCTTGCCCCCCCCTGACGTTGTAGGCTTCGGCACTTTCAAGCAATGAAGCAACTTCTTGCATCAGGGGATCCCTGGGAGTGACTTCTACATCTCCCCGCTGGTCAAGATGTGTCTCCGCGCGGTCAAGGTCTCCCAAGTTCCGATAAGCCATGGCCAGCGGAACATGGATGGTGGACGCCTGGGGCCGAAATGCGAGTGCCGCCTCAAAGTCCTGAACTGCTTGGGCAGAATCACCGTTAGTGAGCGCCACACGACCTGCTCCAAACCGGGCCGCGGCTGACGCCGGTCGTATGGCCAATGCCTGACTGAATAACGGTTCAGCAGCTTCAACCAGACCCTGATCAAGATAAATGTCACCGAGCCAAACGAGTGTTGCCACATCGTTCGGTGCAAGTTCTAGCGCACGCTCAAAGGCAGTCGCAGCGGCATCAATGGGACCGGTGTTCCGGTAGACATGACCCAGATAATAGGGCCATCGTCGGTCATCAGGAAGAAGTGTCTGGGCATTGCCGTAGCATGTCCCGGCAGCCTCAAAAAATGACGCTGCTAGCAACAGGTTGCCCATATCCCCATAGGCAACCCCGAGAGCTGCAGAACTTTGACTCCCATCCTCAATGGCAGACCTCACGAGAGCAAGTTGGACGTGCATTTGCTCTCGGACAGATTCAGCCATGACAGAAAAATCAGGCAGTACGACGGGTTGCAGATCTCGGCCAGTTGGAGGTTCAATTCTTGAAGTATCACCGGGCACGGCCACAACATTCTGCTCCGCTGGGTCCGGGTCAGAACCGGCACACCCGCTACTCAGCAAAGCACAAGCTACCCAACTAGTTTGGCACCAGATTCGAATTCGCATACGACACAAGAAAAGACTTCTAGTCGATGCTAACACGGTCTGATGTCTCCCTGTCTAATGCAAGCGATCAGACAGATACTTCCTTTACAGGCGACTCACTAGTGCGATACCAGTTTGTTGGGGAATACGAAGATCGTTACTTCCGAAGACCACCGGTGCGACCGAATTCGAGGGACAAGCGAATCTCGTTTAAGGATTCTATTCTTCTCCAGCCGCTCCTCATTGTTCGAGTCCCTGCCCTTCGGCAAGCGTCACGTAACGGTCAATCTCAACATCGGGCCACAGTTCCACTCGACCACTCGGCCAAAACACCTGAACCGCAGGAAGTTCAGACGACTGACCCAACCCGACCAGCACTCTGGAGTCACTTGCCGAGGCGTAACTACCATCGGACCGTACTCGCCGCCAGACCGGTGGCTCGGTTGATCGGGTTACCTCAACTCGCGCACCTATGGCATATCGCGACCCTTCTTGGCGAAGGTCTAATCCGAGCCAGTGCGCACGCTGACCAACTTCATTTATTAACAGTCGAACGGGTCCACTATTGTTACTCACAACAATGTCAGTATCACCATCATTGTCGAGATCTCCGACCGCTGCGCCGCGACTGACTTCAGACAGATTAAAGGCCGCACCAGCCTGATTCGTCACGTCGTCGAACCGGCCGTTTCGAAGGTTTAGGAAAAGCGAGTTTTGCTCGTCGTAAGGAAAAGCTTCACCTAGGCGCCCCTCAATTGCCTCTATGGCACCGTTCACAGCTACAACGTCAAGCCACCCGTCGTTATCGACATCTAGCCACGCCGTACCAAAACCAGTCCGCCCGAGGCTCAAGGGCCCAAGGCCCACTCGGCCACTGACATCTTCGAATACGCCTGACCCGTTATTGAGATACAAGTTATTGCCCTCAGCCGGTAAGTGAGTCATGAACAGGTCTGGATCGCCATCATTGTCAAAGTCAGCCGCATCCACACCCATACTGCCCTCTGCAGTGCCGTCACCACTTAGCGCAACACCCGACAGCAAACCCAAGTGAGACAACGTGCCATCCCCTTGATTCATCCAGAGAAGATTGTCACCGCCATCATTCGCCACATAAATATCGACCCAACCGTCAGAATCAAAATCCGCCGTCGATACCCCTAACGCCGGGCCATGATCGGTTCCAAACAAAGCCATAGACGTAATATCAACGAACTGACCGTTCCTCTGGTTTTGATACAAACGATCCGCTTGTGGTGTGTAGAGGTCGGGCGTGCAGTAGTCACGACGACCGGTCAAGCCAGTGCAGGGTTGGTCCGTTTCAATTTGGTATTGCAGATAATTACCAACATATAGATCCAACCAACCGTCACGGTCGTAATCAACAAACGACGCTGAAACAGCCCAACCAGGATCGTTAGTGCCACTTTCAGCTGAAACATCACTAAACGTACCGTCACAGTTATTACGTAATAACTGGTTCGGTCCAAAATTCGTCAAATAGATATCTATACACCCATCATTGTCGACGTCACCGGCTGCGACCCCCATTCCATACTCAAACGTTTCAATTCCACTCTCCTCGGTGACGTCCGTGAACCGGAGTGAAGCTGGGTCACCGGTCGTCGGGTCTAAGTCGTTGCGAAACAATCGACCGCCAAGCTCAAATGTAGAATCCGGTTCAAGGAGTGACCGGTCCAAGCCAACCTGATCCCCAAGCATACGTCCCTGAACCAAATACACATCGAGATCACCATCATTGTCGTAGTCAAGCACCCCGACACCGCCAGGAATCATCTCTGGAAAAAAGAACTCACCAGACATGCCGTTGAGGTGGGTAAACCGTAAGCCAGTCGCCTCGGCCCTTTCCGTAAACCAGCCGGGTGTGTCGTCCCCAGGAGGACCATCAGTAAGAACCGGACCACCGGTGGTCACCGACTCGTCAGAAAACTCTTGAACAGACTCCCCTGCACACCCCAGACAGGACATGGCTATAGCCACTGTGTACGAACAGAGACGCATAACTGTCTGGTTACTCATACAACCGATACATACTCCACTCTGGACGACCGCCAACTGGATACTCAACCGTCTGGCGGATGGTACCACGAGACTAGACAATGCACCGACCGCGGACCGACTCGAGGATTCTCGCTAGAGGCTTGCACCGAGATTCGGTTTCATTGCAACATCATGGCCTGTGCTAGTGTTGGTGACACTTCGCTTAACGGCCAGAGGGAACACCGTGGCAAAGCAATTAGACCGAGCAGTTGCCCCCAGAAAACCGTTGGCTACAACCGCCGGCATTGTCGCCATATGTCTGTGGGCTAATTGGGGTCTTGCTCAAGACCTATCGTCAGGCACAGTTACCTACGCTGGACAAATTGCGTCGATTCTGAACACCCACTGCGTGGTTTGTCACCGGCCCAGTGCCATCGCTCCGTTCAGTCTGACAACGTTCGACGCTGTTAAAGGTCGCGCCGAGCAGATTGCCCAAGTTGTACAGAGTGGCAACATGCCCCCGTGGAAACCTGAATCAGTCAGTGAACGCTTTCGAGGAGAACGCCGTCTGCAAGACAACGACGTTGAACTGATTCGCCGGTGGGTTGATGCTGGTGCGCCGGAAGGTAACCCACAGATAACTCCAGTATCACCGGTGTGGCCTGAAGGGTGGCACTCGGGAATCCCCGACCTCGTTGTAACGATGCCAACGTCGTATGCTCTGGCGCCAGACAGTGAGATCTATCGAAATTTTGTGATCCCGATTCCAGTTGAAGAACGACGTTTCGTTGCCGCAATCGAACTAAAACCCTCCACAACCCAAGGAATCCATCACGCCCGATTAATGATCGATACAACCGGCAGAGCGCAACGTCAGGACAATGCCGACGACTTAGTCGGGTATGACGAACCGTCCACCGATGGCACCGAGTTCCCAGACGGCCACTTTCTAGGTTGGGCGCCAGGCACACTAGCGGGTAATGCTCCAGAGGAGTTGGCCTGGCTACTCGAGCCCGGCACCGACTTAGTCGTTAAGACACACCTTGTGTCACGTAATATACCGGTGAACCTCCAACTGTCTGTCGGTCTCTTCTTTACTGACAAACCACCAACCGTCACGCCCGCCATCATCCAACTTGGATCACAAACAATTGATGTTCCAGCTGGAGATGCCACTCACGTGGTCGAAGACACCTATCAACTACCTGTTGACGTCGACTTGCTTGCTATTTACCCGCACGCTCATTTTCTAGCGAAGCAAATCCGAGCATCAGCACGATTGCCCAACGGTACTGTTCGGCAACTAATTCAAATCGACGACTGGGATTTTAATTGGCAAGACGAATACCGATATACCGAAAACATCCGCTTACCAGCAGGAACAACAATTCGTATGCGATATGTTTTTGACAACTCCACGAACAATCACAGAAACCCGCACACTCCTCCAAAACGCGTACGTTTTGGCCCCCGGTCTACTGACGAAATGGCCGAACTGACATTACAGGTAGTTCCGGTGAGATCTACGGACCGAACCACACTGGCCCAAGACGTCCGGCGAAAGGTCTCTGAGATCATACTAGCGGGAACACAAAAGAAGCTGACTGATAATCCCAGTAGTGAAAACCATGAAAACTTTGCGACCAGTCTCGCAGCGGTGGGGCGAGTAGACGAGGCGATCAGACACCTGGAAGAAGCTGCTCGCCTAGACCCGACTAAACCGACCGTTTATTACCGATTGGGAACTGCTTTAGCGCTTCAAGACAAGAGGGATGAAGCGATGTACTACTACCAGCGCGCCCTCGACTTGGACCCAACTTTCGTTGAGGCCAACAACAACTTAGGCAGCCTGTTTCATTTGGCTGGAAACCTTGATGAAGCCAGTCGATATTATCGCCGCACTCTCGATCTAGACCCTGACCACAGCGGTGCCCATTTCAATTTAGGAAATATCTTCTTAGCTCGTCGACAATTTTCGGATGCCGAGTTGGAATTCAGAAGAACTCTCGAGCTACGGCCAGACTTTGGCGAGGCGTTCGAGGGCCTGGGTCAGGCTCTAGCCGAACAGGGAAAACAGACAGAAGCGCAGGAAGCCCTCAATCGAGCACGAGAACTCGAATTGAGAAACCGCTAAGCACCAAACCCACTAAAACACTTGAAACAAAATTGTCCACCACGGCTGAGCCCGAAGGTAGGGCAGTAACACGCCGAGTAAGGGCAGCCACACCCATCTCGACGCACGTGCGCACTCAAGTCTAAGGCGATGAATGTCTATCGTCAGGTTAGCAGGCGTCTCAAACCGCTGGACCGACGGCCAATAGCGAGGCACAGTATCGAGGTAAGCTTGGTATTCCTCTCCATGCCTTACTCTAAGAAATTCTTCTTCCACGGGCACAGTGGTCAGCATGTAGATGAGCGTCACAATCAGTACGGCCACGACGCATAGCAAGCTCTGCAAAAACAGAGCTGTAGCCAACGCTAACAAAAAAGATCCTAAGTAGAGTGGGTTGCGGCAGATGGAGTAGGGGCCATCCGTGACCAGAATATTTTCTTTCCTGCCACCGATATACAAAGTTGCCCAGAACCGAAATATAGTACCGGCAACAAACGTCACCCACGCCATTACCTCAATTGCGCCAGCAATCCACGACCCTTCTAATACAAAGGGCGTTGAGAACAGCATCACTACCAAGGACGGTAGCAACACCAACGCTGCGACGATACCTCGCCATCTAAACCGACGATGGTTTGACACCGTATCCGCGGTCAGCGGAGGTGCGATGTGTTCGAAATCGTGAGTTTGAGAAATGTTCGACGAAGACAACACTCTAGAATCCACCAAAAATGGCCTTCACTAAAACGTTTATTCCTGCAGTATTTATCTACTAACCCTGCCTAGACCGATCTACGGCAGCGCCGCTCCTTCCTGTATCTCAGCCCTTGATTTTAGCCGAGATTGCCGAACGCCTGAAGTTTTTCTCACGAATGAAGGTGCTACCAATACTCAGTCTATGGAGCCAAATCAGGCTAATCAAGTGAAATTAGACATTTAGAAGGAGTACACTGATGACCATAGGTATTCTCCAGACGGCACGCGTCGGACGATTGGAAGAAAAACACAGGAGGCATCATATGAAACGGCACATCGTTCTTGCCTTGTTACTAGGTGTGGGCACACTGTGCCTGTCGGTCGTCGGAGCACAAGAATCAGCCAAAGTCATCGAAGTTGAACAACTGAGAGACAACTTGTTCGTATTCAGAGGAGAGGGCGGTGGTGGAAACGTTGCCGTTTTCGTCACAACAGAAGGGGTCGTCGTTGTCGACTCAAAAAATCCTGGCTGGGGCCAACCCATTCTTGACGAAATCAAAACACTGACGTCCAACCCAGTCACGACCGTCATCAATACCCACAGCCACGCTGACCACGTCAGCGGGAACGCCGCGTTTGCGAACACGGTCGAATTCGCGGCGCATGAAGTTACAAAAGCCAATATGGAGGCAATGAGACCGTATACGGGTCGCACTGAACCACCCGTGAATGTGTTTGAAGAGACGGACGGCCAAGGACTTCCTACTCGCACTTTCACCGATCGAATGTCACTCGGTACCGGTCGCGACCAAATTGACTTGTATTACTTTGGACGTGCCCACACAGGGGGTGATGCATGGGTGGTCTTTCCGTCCCTCCGGACGCTGCATGCAGGCGACGCCTTCTTGGGTAAACGCGTGCCGTTTCTCGATGCAGCTAACGGTGGCAGCGGAGTGGACATCCCTGACACGCTACAAAAGGCGCACGATACAATCGAAAACGTCGACACCATCATCACCGGCCACAGCACCCAGGCGACATGGGAAGATCTTAACGAGTGGGCTGCTTTTAATCGCGACTTCCTAGAAATGGTACGAGCAGGACGAACTGCGGGAAAGACAGTCGATGAAATCGCTAGTAGTTGGGTAAAGCCAAGCCGGTACGCGGACTACGACTCTTCAAATGCGGGCAGTGTCAGACGAAACATTCAAGTTATTGTTGAAGAACTCGAGCGACTGGAACGGTTAGCGCGCCGTTAATGCTTACGTGCAAACTGACCAAACAAGCTGAATCGATGATTCAAGAACAATAATAGTGGTTTGACTGTATTGAACCACCATAGACTCTTGACCGGTCTCACCGTCATTCGTCGATTTAATTCGCGATGGCCGATTGTTTACCGTGACTCATCGGGCAACAAATGGCGGGCCAATAATGAGTGCCGGGTCCGCCCCCGTCTTGGGCACAAATTTTTGTGTGCGTCCATGCTGGTTGTCCCCACCATACAAGTTCCCTTCAGAATCTACCGATATGGTGTGTACCTCTAAGTATCCAGTCGGCCCTTCGGTCGACACATTCCAGGTGTATAAGCGATTTCCTGAAAAATCGAGTTTTACTAACTTGAGGGGGCCCAGATCAGACACCCAAACATGCTCGTTGTTCACAATGATGTCGAGCGGAAGACCGAATCCAGACCAAACATCAATATGGTCGATTTCCGGGTGGTAATCTCCAGATGCTTCACTCGTCAGTCTGAACACTTGGACACGACCATTTGCCCGATCCAAAGCAAAAATTAGCCCGTCAGGACCTATGGCTAACGCATGTATGCCATTGAACTGCCCTGGACCTTCTCCGAATTCACCGAATTCTGACAGATAGTTACCTTGACCATCCAAAATCACCACACGGTGATTATCAAGACCATCCGCGACCAACACTCTGCCGTCAGGTAGAAACGCCACGTCCTGGGGACGACCAAAATGAGTCTGGTCACTCCCACCTACGTTTTTCTCACCCAGTGTCATGAGCAACTGACTGCCGTCATTAGAGAACACAAAAATTTGATGTCTTGTTTCATTGACAACCCATACCCGACGTTCTGGGTCATAGGGACTGATTCGAACCCTGTGAGGTCCGGGCCCCCCCTCCCCACTGTCACACAAGTGGTCCCACTGGTCCCACACCTCAAGGACATTGCCATCTCCGTCAACCACCATCAGGCAGTTCTGCCATGTTCGAAATTCAGAATCACTCAACACGTTAATACCAATCGACCCCGCATAGCCGGCAAACTCGGGCGGGACCGGATTGGGGAGTCTCGTCTCTCCACGTTGTGAGATAAATATCCTGTCGGGAGACTCGGCAAACACACCAGAATTTCCGCCAAATGCAAAGCCCTCTTCGGCAAAGGGTTTATGCCAATTGGCAACGACGTCATACGGACTCGGCCCTGTCGGCCCCAAGTCCTGACTTAACAGCGAGTCGAACGACAGGGACACCAACACTAAAATGGCTAAAACTTTTAAATGTCGCATACGAAGATAATCTTACAATGGCCTGACCTGCAGCTCAGTAAAAAGAACCTTGCAGGCTCATACATGCTAGCGTGAACTGAAAGGCTCGAGAACGTCTGTAATCGTTTACATTTCAACAAGTTATAGTGATTGACAACGATATAATCTAGACGTACAGTTCTAGTGAATAATCGCTGTTGTTCAGTGGGAAATTTCTGAGACCAAAGGAGTGTAAGCAATGCTGTGCACCAGAAACACTGCTATAACCCTCGTGATGGCACTGACCCTCTTAGTAGGGATGGCGTTCGTGTCGCCGGTGTCTGCACAACCGCGCACAGCCCACGACGGTGACGTGACATTCACCAGAGATATCGCACCTATTTTGCAGCGCAGCTGCCAGCAATGCCACCAGCCCGACTCGGTCGCACCAATGTCTCTGATCACGTATGAGGAAGTTCGCCCTTGGGCGCGAGCCATAAAGATGCGAACCGGTATGGGGCCTGTAGCCGGCGTGATGCCACCTTGGTATGTTGAGAGGAACATCGGCATTCAGGAATACCAACTGGATCCATCGCTCAGCGATGAAGAGATCGCGATGATGGCCAGCTGGGCTGACAATGGCGCGCCACAGGGCAATCCCGCTGACATGCCACCACCAATTGATCTAAATGCAAAGGTCTGGACGGCAGGCGAACCTGACCTAATCACGGTGACCGAGGACCTCGTGATGCCGGGAGATGCTCCCGACTGGTGGGGTGAGATCGAGTCGGTACCAGTTGGGAACACCGAAGATCGCTACGTGGAGTCTGTGGAAATCCGTGAGGTCAATGATGTACTCGATACCGAGGACACGCGAGAGACGGTCGGTGGACGCTTTATTTTTCATCACATGATCTGGAGTACACGCGTACTCGATGTGACGGGCGACGCATCAGAATCGCGCGGTTCGGACAGTCAAGTCAGTACGGGATGGCCAGTACACGAAGTTGGCCGCAACGCCGACACCTTCGACCCTGACGGTGCACGACTGTTGCCAGCCAACTCAACGGTTGTGTCCAACTCTGTCCATCTGCACTCGAACGGTAAAGACACGAAAGCCCGGCTGGAGATCGGATGGCGCTTCCATCCACGGGACTACAAGCCAAAGTATCGCCGTGCGTCACGGGGACTGGCCAACGGCATTGATATCTCGATCAAACCGAACATGAAGGGCCAAGAACTTCACGCATATCGGGTACTTGGGGAAAACACAAAAATCACTACGTTTGAACCACACCTACATGCCCCAGGGGCGCGGATGTGTTTGGAAGCAATCTGGGGCCACAACATCGAAACACTCACCTGTGCAGGGTACGACCACAATTGGGTGCGCGGATATGAGTATGCGCGCGGCTACGAGCCGCTGCTGCCAAAGGGAACGATCCTCCATATTGTCGGGTACATGGATAACACAGCTGGCAACCGCAATATTCCCGACCCACGCAACTGGCAAGGGGCAGGAAATCGCTCGGTTGGCAACATGTTCATCGACTTGGGACACGGCGTAGCGATGACTGATGAACAGTTCCAAGAGGAGATGGACAATCGACGCGAGATGCACAACCTCACAAAGAACGACCATGTCATCGGATGTCCGCTCTGCATGGTGACACCTCTGACCGAACTTGAAGAGGCACAGCTGGCCCTACAAGACGCGGAACGTGCCGTGAGGGATGCTGAGGCCAAAGAGGCATCAAAGAAAGCGGCCAACTCCACCGGCGGGCAGTAGATGCTTCTGAAGAGCGTTACATTTTGTCGGATAACGCAACGATCGGGAATGGCGGCGGCGTTGCTCGCGATTGTCGCAGTTGTGATGACCCAACCTGGGCTGATGGCGCAGGGTTCGTACAGATCGGGACAGGCGGTTTATGCCGCGTACGAAGGATGGGAGGTGGACGAAGATGGGTCCCGCTTCTTCGTATTCGGTTATATGAACGAAAATTGGGAGGAAGAACCTAATGTCCCGATCGGTCCAGATAATTTCGTAGTGGCCGTCCAAGCCGGTCAAGAGGTTGGCGCGTTCGACCAGGAGACAGCTGACCAAGGACAACCGACCCGGTTCCTGCCGAGACGTAACCGATTCGTGTTTCGAGTTCCGGTACCGGAGGGTTATGGACTCGACGATGAGATGGTCTGGAGCCTGACAACGCACGGCGAGACCATCACCGCGCATGGAACTCTTTCACTCGACTATCGGGTAGATGGTCTTATTAGAGCATCCGAACAGGGCGCGATCGGTGCAGGCACCTCCAACCCAACGATTCGCGCAAACATAGCACCGGTGCTGAGGGTCGAAGGACCGTCGCAGCGGACTGTCCGCGTGGGTGACCGCTTGACATTGGTCGCGGTCGCGACCGATGACGGTGTTCCAGCACCACGTCGGCGCAGAGTGAGCCGAGGTCGGCGAACCAGCACAGGAGCACCGGACAGCCCGTTTGACAACCCGCTCTGGCGAAGACCGTCCCAAACAACTCCTGGCAGTGCCCGCGGACTGAGATTCTCTTGGTATGTCTACCGCGGGGAAGGGAAAGTGACGTTCGATCCGCTCCAGACCAAAGTCTGGGAGGACAGTCGCGCACACGCCAATTCGCCTTGGGCCAATTTCTGGGAAACGCCCGCGTTACCAGAGGACGACACTTGGCGGGCAAACGCTATCTTTCACGAGCCCGGAACCTACGTCCTGCGGGCCCTCGCATCCGACGGCGCCTTGAACGTTGACTCGGATATTGTGGTCACCGTCACTCCTTGAGTAAACGTAGATTAGTAATGACAATCTGCAATCACTGCGCTGGATAACGTCAGCACAGCAGCGGGAAAGACAACTCACAAAATTAAAGACCTTTTATTCAGAGCCGAATAGTCGGTTTCCGTAATTGATTAAGAAGAATGGCGCGCCCTGCAGGACTCGAACCTGCGGCCTCCTGGTTCGTAGCCAGACGCTCTATCCAGCTGAGCTAAGGGCGCACGGTCGCCGGTACTTCACGGCGAGTCGGAAGACAAGCATTATATCAGGGAGCTTCCCGTATCAGGCCGTGACCAAGTTGAAACTCCGCGCTTAAGGCAACAGGCAACCGTCCCCTAATGGAACGTTCTCCAGAAATCGCCCGTACAACTGATTCCTGGGCTAGGTCAGCGACGTCATACGTCAACAGAATTGACGGAAGTTCGCGGAGCGTCAGTACTGCATACGGATTTCCAAACATAACCGTGACAAATGGCTGTCCGATCTCCGTCGACTCCTTTGCAATTCTTTTCAGCATGGCGGTCAACTGGTCAGAGAGGTATACACGACCGTTGAGCGACGACGCGCGTGCAAACATTCCTACAATAACGGCATCAAAGTGTGCGGCAGTTTCTCTAATGAGCTCTATTTCAGACACAGGAGTTCGATTAGAGAGCTCCGCTGCCGTCACATTAGGCCACCGCTGCCGAAGTGCTGGGATAAATGCTGCGCTTGGAGTCGTCCCCCCCCAACCAGACGGACGATCAACGACCGATAAATACAAAATGTCACCAGACCGTGGAATTCGAAGTGGAACATCTTGCTGGTCATCTTTGATGAGTGTCAGGGATTCTTGACTGATCTTTTCAGCTATGGTCAAAGCTTTACGAGTCCCAACAATCAAAGGCAGCGTGTCGAGACTAACCGAGCGGGACCGATGTAACCCTAATCGCGCTTTTGCACTGAGGATACGTTTCACTGACTCGTCAAGTTGACTTTCCTCAATCGTACCGACCAACACCGCTTCCTTGATACTCTCAAATACCCCAGCTTCATCCGGCGAGTGCAACACTAGGTCGTGGCCGGCTTGGACCGCGCGAAGACCGGCGTCGCTGGGCGTCGCCAGTTCGGTCACCGCCCGCATTCGTAAAGAATCCGTCAAAATCAAGCCATCGAACCCTAATTCCTCCCGCAACAGTTGCCGAACGATGCGAGAACTGAATGTCGCTGGCGTCGACGCAGCAGGCTCAAGACTCGGTAAAGCAATATGTGCAGTCATCACTGCGTCGACGCCGGAGGAGATACCCTCACGAAAAGGTCTCAGCTCGATTTGATCTAACCGGTCACGCGGGTGAGTGATAAGCGGCAAGCCATAATGTGAATCAACATCCGTATCGCCATGCCCTGGAAAATGCTTCAGTGTCGCCAGCATGCCACCATCTCTAAGTCCAGACACATAGGCGTTCGCGAGTTCGGCAACCTTGAGAGGACCTTCTCCAAATGACCGTGTGTTGATAACAGGATTCATTGGATTGTTGTTGACGTCGACCACCGGCGCCAAGTTGAGATGAATACCAATTGCCCTGGCCTCACTGGCGGTGATCCGGCCCGCTTCGTAGGCGAGTTGAGGGTCACCCGTGGCTCCAAATGCCATCGCCCTCGGGAAGGTCGTGCCACCGTTCAGACGAAAGCCAATTCCAGTTTCGAAATCGGCCGCCACTAGTAACGGTACGGCGGAGATAGATTGAAGACGATTTATTAACGAGGCAGCATTTAACGGTTGGCCGCGTGTGTTTCGCGTGTAGGCTTGATTTAGAAGTACATCCGGCGGCGCCTGAGGCGTGCCAAAAACCAGCATGCCTCCCACATGAAATTCATGCACTAGTTTGACAAGATCGTCGTAGGTACCACTATCACTGCTGACAAATTCTGAGAAAAATGAGGGCACAATTAGCTGCCCAACTTTCTCGTCTAGGCTCATCCCACTGATCGTGTCGTCGACCCAACCTCGTGCCTCTTCGTTAAGAGCCACAGAGACAGGATTAGAACGTAGGCCAACCGACGCGACCAGAAGCGCTATTACCCACGCCGCCGCCGTTAAATGGTTCCGCAGGCTCCTAGACACACTTCGATAGTAGGGGCTCACCGCAATGGGCGCAAGTCAACCACCGTCTCAAACGAGGCCTTAGCCTATAGAGTGGCTATAATCGGTCTATGAGTCACCTAGCGCATCGGCAGGCAGCACCAAAAATTGTTCACTGCTACGTTTTAACGATAAGTGACACACGCACAAATGACACAGACTCTGGTGGACGAACTATCGTGGATCTTTTGACTGATAAGGGACATGACGTAGTGGGAAAGACAATTATTCCCGATGACCCCGAACGAGTCCGAGAGGCAGTCCAAGCACAATTAGCCAATGACGTCGTCCAAGCCATTTTGACTACCGGTGGCACTGGTATTAGTTCGCGAGATCAGACGTATGAAGCCATTAGCGGTATTCTCGAAAAGCGCATTGACGGTTTTGGAGAGTTGTTTCGAGCTTTGAGTTACGCGGAAGTCGGTACCGCCGCCATGTTAACTCGGGCGTTAGCAGGGACTGCTTGTCGAAAGATCATCATCAGTATTCCGGGATCGGAGAATGCAGTCCGTCTCGCAATGACGAAACTAGTGCTTCCTGAACTTGGACATCTTGTCAGAGAAGTCTCACGCTAAATTAACGATGACGCATTCAAAACAACATTCCGATACCAAGATGCGACCAATTCGGGACACTATCCCAATCGCCGAAGCTCTGGAACTGATTCTGAGTTCCGTACTGCCAGTCACGAGAACATCACGCATCGCCCTGACAGATGCTCACCGACGTGTATTGTCATCAAACATCACCGCAACGCAGGATGTTCCTCCTTTCAATCGCGCTGCAATGGATGGTTTTGCAGTGATGGCCGAAGATACTTTTGGTGCTAGTCGACAGAAGCCACAACTTTTACGTTGCGTAGAAGCCGTGCACACCGGAAACGTTCCGACGAAAGTTTTATCTCAACGCGATTGTACGGAGATTGCAACCGGCGCCCCCATGCCGGATGGGGCCAATGCTGTCGTCATGGTCGAAGAAACGGCTCGGACTTCAGACGGCGACATCCAAGTATTCACTCCTGTGTATCCAAACCAGCATGTTGGCCAACGAGGTGCTGACATCTCACATGGTGAAGTCATCCTGAATACAGGAGACATCTTGACACCAAGTCGATTGGGATCACTCGCAGCACTCGGACTCGCCAATGTTGACGTATTTGATCGGCCCAATGTGGCCATTCTTTCAACCGGGAATGAAATCGTTCAACCCGGTCAACCTCTTGGCCCAGGTCAAATTTATGACATTAATCGTTTTACGCTCGGAGCCGTCATTCGTGAACATGGTGGTGTAGCCATGAATTACCCAACAGTTGTCGACACACTTCCTTCCTTGGCAGCAGCGGTTGACGCGTGTCTCGACAGTGACATCCTCGTTTTTTCTGGTGGAAGTTCTGTTGGCGAGCACGATCTTACTCTTGACGTACTTGAACAGAAAGGCACCGTAGTGTTTCACGGCATCGCCGTCAAGCCAGGTAAACCAACTATCTTTGGACACATTAATGGCACACCGGTGCTTGGCATGCCTGGCTATCCCACTTCGTGCCTTTCCAACGCGTACATGCTGTTAATTCCAATGCTTCGGCAAATGGCGAATCTCCCTGCGAATCAGATGCGAATTATTGAGGTTCGTACTGCCCAGCGGTTTGTCTCCACAACAGGCCGCCATCAATTTTTCACGGTACGAATCGAAAACGGTAAAGCAGTCGCCGCCTTCAAGGCATCTGGGGACATCACGAGCATGTCGCAGGCAGACGGATTTATCGAGATTGGCGCGCAAACCGACATCGTGGAACAAGGTGAAACAGTAGAGGTGAAATTGTTTTAGTAATTACTGGATAGAGGTAGCTGGAACCACGTCCGTAACACTAGTAAGCATTCCAGAAACGACGGGACTTCAAGCCCGAATCTGCTTGCCAATTTCTGTATTTTGATTGTCGGAATTCTTGGCCCGCTTTTCCAGCGTTCTTGCCCATTCCAATTCAAGTTCGTCCGCCGTGGCAAGATCGAAGACTGGCGCACTTGGCTTGTAAGCACCGCGGAACACCGTGTGACAACGGTAGCAAACCGTGACGTCCTTCAGCCGGCGATAAACGAGCAAATCAAGAAGAGCAAATACACCGAGAACCGCGTAAGCAATTAGATCAAGTCCAAACCAATAAAACCCCATACTGGTCAAGATCATGATGATAATCACCGACAGGCCACGGTTCGGATCAAAATCCCGACGTACATAGAAATCAGACCCTGTGCATACCGGACACACATCGACGGCCTGATCACCTCGAATCGTCTCAGAAACAGCCAATGGGATCGTAAGACCGCAGCGCCCACAAGTTGCCGCATCGGGAGCATTAACCGCGTCGAATGGAAGTTTGCCCGAGCAATCCGGACATTTCAGAATGACTCGCATACAATCCTAGTCCCCGCTCATACGGGAACCTGTGTCGACAAAAGCAGATATTTCGCTAAGACTTCTCCAACCACAACCGTAAAGAAATCTACATACAAAATACCGGTGGCCGACTGCGTCGACTGGATCTTGGCCGTTTGCCATACCAAATACGACAATACCGCGGGAGAAGCTAATCCAAACAGTAAACGCTGCCAGAGAAACACGCCATCAAGTGAAACTGCATACTGACCGTACCCGGCCCCAGACGGTGCTTGCCAACTAGACAACGCGACCGCGACTACGGTCACCACAACTACCGTTCGGACAACAGTCGATCCAATGTGAAATTTGACCATCGACTGTAACAACGAGACATTCATGGACGGCAAGACCAAATACCAGTGCCCGAGAATCATGGCGGTACAAGCTCCACCCAAAAGCGCCGCGGAAGAAAGGAAGCTGACCACGGTCAGTGCCGCAAATGACGGCACCTGTCCCGAGGACAAACCCATCCCCTGAAACACCAGTGCCAGACCACCGACAACCACTGTCGTCCACAGGAGCCACGGCCTTAAACTAGCCAATCCTCGACCAAAAGACGCCCAGTAGACGAGCAGGGAACCCGTGGCCACTATAAGAGCAGTAAACCCAGCCGACTCTAGAAGATTAACCGAGACCGGGGTGGGTCGAAAGGCCAACGCGACCAACAGTAGCACCGCAGCAAGTCCGGCGTTAAACCGAAAGAACTGCGTGCCAGCTGTACTCGCAACAATCAGAAGGGTTGCAGCAATACCAATCCCAAGATGCGCCAAGAAGAGAAAGAGGACAGAGGACATTGTCTTGCGAGATTTCCGACTTCTCAGCTACCGATAACTTTAGCCCAGACGTCGATTTACCTCATCCCAATTGATTACGTTGAGCCAAGCTTTCACGTAGTCAGGACGCCGGTTCTGATAGTTCAGATAGTAGGCATGCTCCCATACGTCAATCCCTAGAATTGGTTTCTTCCCTTCCATCAAGGGCGTATCCTGATTTGGGGTACTTTCAACACTCAAAGTATCACCCCCGTCGACTAGCCACGCCCAGCCACTTCCGAACCTGGTAGCCGCGGCGGTAGCAAACTGTTCTGTGAAGGCCTCATACGATCCAAATACACTGGTGATTACTTCAGCCACCTTTCCGGTTGGGGACCCGCCACCAGACGGCGCCATCAACTGCCAGAACATAGCGTGGTTTGCGTGGCCACCACCATTGTTCCGCACAGCACCTCGAATCGCTTCGGGAACACTTCCAAGATCAGAAACCAATTGATCGATATTTTTAGCCGCTAGGTCATCATGGCCCTCGAGCGCCGCGTTAAGTTTCGCGATGTACGTCGCATGGTGTTTGTCATGATGAATCCGCATCGTCTGTTCATCAATGTGCGGTTCAAGAGCATTGTAATCATAGGGCAACAGCGGCAATTCATAGGCCATGGATGATTTCTCCTTTCGAGGACAACGGAACTTAATCTCTAACGCTACAGTCTAAATCCCATCGGTCTAGAACCACGCTAGAAAGACGACAGTTTAGTGGATGCTAAGCATTCGGTCGAGCGCGACACGAGTCCATCGCTTCTCACGGTCGGACACAATGATCTGATTACGCACCTCACCTTCGAGCAGACCTTCAAGCACCCACAGAAGATGATTGGGCGACACCCGGAACATCGTCGAACATAGGCAGCCAATTGGATCCAACGTCAGCACCGTCCGATCAGGAGCCAGAGTCTCTGCTAACCGACTCACCAGATGAACTTCTGTGCCCACCGCCCAGACAGAGCCTTCCGGGCTGTCGTGGATCTGTCGGATGATGTATTCGGTCGACCCAGAATCATCCGCCGCCTGTACGACGTCCCAAGTACATTCGGGGTGAACAATAACCCGAACATTTGGATGACGTTGCCTCACGGAGTTCACTTGCTGTACGTTAAATTTCGTATGAACCGAGCAGTGACCCTTCCAAAGAATCATTCTCGCTCGCCTCAATGCTTCAGGATCCACTCCACCAAATGGGATATCTGGATCCCAAACGACCATCTGGTCTAACGGAACACCCATGGCATAGGCGGTGTTTCTACCCAGATGCTGGTCAGGTAGAAAAAGAATCTGGTCGCCACGTTCCCAAGCCCATTGCAGCGTCGCATCTGCGTTACTTGAGGTGCAAACAACACCATCTCGCTCTCCACAGAACGCCTTAATCGACGCAGCTGAATTGATATAGGTAACAGGTATCACCCGATGGGCGCCCATTGTCTCCAATTCAGACCAGCAAACCTCCAACTGGTCCGACGCCGCCATGTCGGCCATGGAACATCCGGCGGCTAAATCGGGAAGAATAACCTGCTGGTCTTGACCGCTGAGCACATCTGCACTCTCAGCCATAAAGTGAACACCGCAAAAAACAATATACTCGGCGTCCCGCTGAGCCGCAGCCTGTCTGGACAATTTGAACGAATCTCCGGTGTGGTCGGCAAATTCAATCACTTCGTCACGCTGATAGTGATGACCGAGAATCAATAATCGTTGTCCAAGTACCTTACGAGCCGCGGCGATTCTGCTGCGCATTTCGTCATCCGGCAACCCTAGGTAGGCATCGGGCAATGATTGCCGCTCCTCAATGTGCAGCTTCTCGTAATCAGTCAACAAGTTCACACTCATGGCAAATATTGTGAAACTTTTCTCAAGCAGTGGACACTAAAAAGGTCAAATCTCACCCGGCTTCTTGAACAAGGCCGGGAGCGACCTGACCTAGAGCTAGTCTACCACGCTTAGAAACGATTCCGCGCTGTTTCAAACGGTCAGGACACCACGTTATATAGGGTGTCCCGTTCGATGGGTTGACGCCCGGCATCACAGATCAGAACACCGATTTGTTCCGGCGTCATTGCTTCTGGCGTTGACGCACCTGCCATGTGGTATATCCGTTCCTCTTGGACAGTGCCATCTAGATCATCAACACCGAACCAGAGAGACGTTTGTGCAACTTCTAAACCCGTAGCAATCCAAAAAGCTTTTACGTGGGGAATATTGTCAAGCATCAATCTGGCGACCGCATGGACACGCAATGAATCAATTGCCGTTGGCGCCGGCAACTTCTTCATCTGATTATTCTCAGGGTGAAACGCCAAAGGAATAAATGCCTGAAACCCACCAGTCTCATCCTGCAATGCGCGAGCCCGCAGCATATGATCCACACGCTCTTCAACCGTCTCAATGTGCCCATAGAGCATCGTGACGTTTGATTTCATGCCAAGACGGTGAGCCGTCGCATGGATTCCAAGCCACCGCGTCGTCCCACATTTGTCGTGGCAGATCTTTTGGCGAACTCTTTCAGAAAAAACCTCCGCGCCACCACCGGGCAATGAATCAAGCCCCGCATCTATCAACTCAAGTAATACCTGTTCGTCAGTCTTACCATAGAGATCGGCAAAGAACGCAATTTCAACTGCTGTAAAACATTTCAGATGGATATCAGGCCGAATGTCCTTAAAGCCTTTGAGCAATTTGGTGTAGTAGTCAAAAGGTAGGTCCGGGTGTAAACCATTGACAACATGTACTTCTGTCAAGGCCTGGTCACCGCGATCTCGAAGCTTCTGCCATGCCTGCTCGAGCGACATTGTGTAGGCTCCAGAATCACCTGGTTGCAGCCGAGCAAAAGAACAGAACAGACAACTCGCTACACAGACATTAGTAGCTTCGAGACGAAGGTTATGATTGAAAAAAGTCTGGGCGCCATACCGCCGCTCACGTTCACGGTTCGCTAACCAGCCAACAGCCAGTAAGTCCGGACATTCAAAGAGGCGGACTCCGTCCGCCAGACTCAGGCGGATCCCGTCGTCAAGCTTTAATTTAATCTCTTGAAGCCCACTCGCGGCGAGCCGATCCAGCATGAGTACCTGAAGGCGTAAACGAGACCGGAACTGGTCTCGTTTCTAATGTCGAATAACTATGTTATGCGATAAAAACTGCGTTCATCAACTGCAGGAACGTTTGCTAAATGGCGTCTCAGTTATACTATGCCCTGTTCGACGCTTCCTGGTGAGCATGGGAAGTGGGTGCAAATCCCACACGGTCCCGCCACTGTAAGCGGGGAGTGGGACGGTATCGGTGCAGCGCGCATCAGCCACTGGGCCTAATGTAACGAGACACAGAGCCTGGGAAGGTACGACCGTCTCATCACGATCCGCAAGTCAGGAGACCTGATCATCAGGCGTCCTCTTCACTGTCGGCTCTTAGAGTCGCAGTCCCGGCGCGTGGTCACGCCGCAGGAGGTTTGATGAAAGTTCGCCCCAGTAACATCTTACTTGTCCCGATTGTCATTCTAATACTAAATTGTTTCTCGGCTATCAGTACTGCCCAAGATCGCGATCCTGACTCCGAAACAATTGAGAATTCACTTCGATTCACTCAAGGAATTGTCGTCACCCCTTCACGACGGGAAGAATCGATCGCGAAGGTTTCCGCACCAATTACAGCTGTCACACTTGACGAAATCAAACGATCCACTGCGCGGGACATCCCTGAATTACTCCGATCCTACGCAGGCGTACACGTGGCCGACATCACAGGTAATCGACGGAACTATCGCATTGACTTGCGAGGTTTTGGAGAAACAGCATCTTCGAACACTCTCGTTTTAATCGATGGACGTCGTGCCACCCTGCCCGACTTAAGTGGAACTGATTGGCTCCAGATTCCGTTGAGTCGTGTCGATCGCATCGAGGTCACCCGAGGAGGTAGAGGGAGTGTTCTCTACGGAGACAACGCGACGGCTGGCACTATCAACATAATTACCAAGGACCGCACTGACACGGACCGGTCTGTCTCGCTGCAAGCCGGAAGCTATTCGAGCTTCAATGTAGCTACCAATCTGAGTGGGTCAACTTCCGGGGTATCGTACGCGATTGATGGAAGTTACAACACGTCGGACGGTTATAGAGATAACGGCGATACAAACGGGGGCGACCTCGGAACGAGCTTCACTGTAACTCCAAATCAGCGCTTGAATATCTTCACCAGTGCTGGGTTCCACAGCGACGTCACCGGCCTTCCCGGAGAACTCAAAGAAAGCGACTTGATAACTGGAGCTCTTCGGCGCAGCACATTGAAACCAGGCGAGTTTGCTGAAGTCGATGATCTTTACGTAATAGCGAGACCGAGCGTCATACTCGGTGATTCTGCTTTGGCACAAGTCGACTTTTCTTTTCGGCAGCGTGATTCTGCGTTCTTCAGTTCTTTTGCCGGTGGAACGTTTAATGGCAACACCACAATCGACACTATTGCCATTTCTCCTCAAATCAACGTTTCTGGTCCTATTGTTCAGTTAAGTAACACTTTGGTATTGGGTGTTGACGCTAGTCAATCGACTGAAACCATTCTCAACACGACGATCTTCGACGGAACAGAAACCGTCGGGATGTTCACACTCAAGAAACAGAATTCGGCATTCTATCTGCATGACGAAATTTTTCCTCACTGGCGCCTAGGGATTTCAGGAGGCTATCGCTACGACGACGTTAATTACCACTTCCAACCAAGTTCGCCCGCCGGCACCGATTTTGACCAACATCTCGCTACTGTCGGCGTCAACTTCAACATAGCCGGTGCAAGCCATTTTTATGCGTCCGCCGCAAAAAGTTTTCGTTACCCTTTGCTAGACGAGCTGTTTAACTTCTTTTCCAATACCATCGATACTACCCTCCGTCCACAGCGGTCCAATAGCTACGAAACAGGTTTGCGTGCATCCACTGGCACAGTTTCTGGAGAATTTAATTATTTTCACGTACATAGCCACAACGAACTGTTTTTCAATCCGACTGGCGGGGTATTCGGGTTTGGCGCAAACGAAAACCTTGACGGAACATCGAAACGTCAGGGCGTTGAGTTGTCCGCCGCTGGGCGGTCAGAGACACTTAGCGTTAGCGGACATTACACCTACACGAATGCCAAGATCTTAGAAGGTGTGTTCGTTGGTCGAACCATCCCAAATGTTCCCCGTCATCGCTCCACCATCGAATTTGCCTTCCAACCAACACAGGCAATAGGCGTAATTATGAACGGAACTTACGTGGGGACACGACTATTTGAAAGTGATTACCAGAATACCTTCGGGAACCAAGATCGCTATGTTGTCATCAACCTGAAACTCAGACATGAACAGGACCGGGTTAACACCTTCATCGAGGTGAGAAATCTAACGGACCATGAATATGCCGATTACGGTGTGCTTGGTGGATTTCCCGTTGAACGAGCTTTCTTCCCTTCTCCGGGTATCAATGTCCGTGTAGGAACCACTTTGGAGTTTTGACTAGCACCGTGCTACGAACCAATACCGTTTCGTTTGGATACGACACGAAAGAAGTCCTGCATGATATTTCCGTTTGTATTCATCGTGGTAGTTTGACGGGAATTATTGGACCAAATGGCTCCGGCAAAACAAGTCTGCTAAGACTCCTTAGTGGTGTGTATCCTCCCACGACCGGCCAAGTCACCCTTGAGGGTCAAGATCTTGCGAACTATTCCCGTAAGACACTGGCACGGCGGTTGGCTGCCGTTCAACAGCAGACTGAAACAACCTTCGATTACACAGTGCTGGAAATAGTTCTAATGGGTAGATACCCGCATTTAGAGAACTTCGGCATCGAAGGTCCATTAGATCTTGAACTTGCCACACAGGCATTAGCAGCAACCGGCACTTCTGATCTTGCATCCCGTGCCTTTTCGACACTCAGTGGTGGGGAAAAACAACGCGTAGTAATAGCCGGCGCTTTGGCCCAACTCTCTTCAACAAATCCGACCGTCATCGAGTCGAATATCCTTCTTCTAGATGAACCGACGACATCACTTGATCTTAACTATCAACTAGAGATTGGCTCGCTACTGCAAAATTTAAACGAGACAGGAATCACCATGGTGGTTTCGACCCACGATCTTAATCTGGCAGCAAGTGTCTGTCGTGACTTGATAGTCCTACGCGATGGGAAAGTAGTCGCGTGCGGCAAGACAGAGGATGTCTTGACCGAGGAGACCGTTCGACACTTGTATGGTGTCAATGTTCACATTGCACATAACAGCGCCGCAGGTCATCTGCTTGTGGTGCCCATGCGACAACACCGCCGCGAACCGTATGACTGAGAAAACTCATGTCACGCCGATGAACACTCTTCGGGTTCGACAACTTCAATTGAAGTTTCTGGCAACGCCTTGGGTATTGGGTAGCCTAGCAATCTTAGTTTGCCTACTGGCGCCACTTGTCGGGCCCACGCCGATCAAACTAAGCCGCGTCTTTGACAATTCAGTCTCCTTCGCTGACAACGTGGATGCTCAGATCTTCTTCATTGCCCGACTGCCACGGGTGCTTGCTGGAGCTCTCGTGGGCGGCTCACTGGCTGCCGCCGGTGTTGTACTACAAGCGCTTCTAAGAAATCCTTTGGCGACCCCCTTCACGCTTGGAGTTTCTGCAGGTGCATCCCTAGGTGCGATGGTCGTCTTAGTTTTGGGAATACCCTTCGCCTTAGCTGGACTACCCGCCGTAACTCTGGCCAGTTTCATAGGTTCGCTGGTTGCGGTTGGAATTGTTTATTTCCTAGCTCGACTTCGCCGCCAAGGACTATCTACCACCGTGCTGCTACTGGCTGGAGTAACACTCAACTCTCTTTTTTCAGCCATTATCATGTTTGTTCAGTATCTCGCAGACTTCTCACAGAACTTTCAGGCAGTCCGGTGGCTGATGGGTAATCTTGATGTAAGCGGCTACGAACCTATCCTATGGGCCCTTCCTCTGCTGATGGCTGCCCTAGCTGGTTTTACCTATCTTCCACGCTCACTTAATCTCCTTACATTAGGTACTGAATATGCGGCTACCCGAGGTGTAGACGTTCTAAACACCCAACGCCTCGCGTTCCTCTCTGCGTCCCTAGCGACCGGTGCAGCTGTATCCCTAGGCGGCCCTATCGGCTTCATCGGTATCATCGTGCCACACATAGTCCGATTACTGGTCGGAGCCGACCACCGAGTAGTCCTACCATCCGCTACGTTCCTTGGTGCAGCATTCTTAGTCACCTGCGATGTAGGCGCCCGGACGATAATGGCACCACTTGAACTACCGGTTGGCGTCATCACCGCCATGCTCGGAGGACCATTCTTCTTGTGGTTACTAATACGAAACCGCTAAGACCGGCACGACATCGACTCGTCCCAATTCTGATTTTTATGACAATCGGGACCGCGATCACACAGAGTCCATTACCACAAAGAATTGTCTCGTTGGTCCCTGCCGTTACGGAGATTCTGGTTTCAATCGGTGCAGGTTCCGAGTTGGTAGGGATAGGAAGCTTCGACCAAATACCTATCGGACCGAACCAAGACAGTTCCGTTACTCGGGTTGGTGGACTTCTCGACCCCAACGTAGAACGGATCTTCACGCTTCGCCCTGACCTCGTTATTCTTTATGACACTCAGACTGATCTACGCAGCCAATTAGAGAAAGCCAGCATCCCAATTCTGACCTACACGCATGAAGGACTTGCCGAAGTCTCCGACATGATTCGACTTTTGGGTATTCGGACGGGTCATTCCACCGAGGCCGAAACAATCGCCACAGAGCTTGAAGCCAGCCTCGTTGCCATCCAGCGGCGGGTGGCAGGTCGCCCTAAACCCCGAACGCTGCTTGTATTCGGACGTGAACCCCTGACGTTACGTAACGTCTACGCCAGCGGCGGCATCGGTTTTTTGCAGGATATGCTCGAAGTCGCAGGTGGAAATAATGTCTTCAGCGAAATCGACAGCGAAAACGTTTCACAAGTGAGTTCGGAGTCAATCTTGTCAGCGGCACCTGAAATTATTATTGAAATCAGATACGGAGAAAACCTTCCACGCAACATTGTTGAAGACGAACGAGCCGTCTGGACCCAACTCTCAACACTGCCTGCAGTACGAAACAATCGAATTTATTTCGTCACCGGGAATCGTTTTGTCGTGCCAGGACCCAGAGTGGCCCAAGCGACCGAAGAGTTAGCAAGAATGATTCACCCCGATGCGTTCTAGAATCAGTTACGCGTGATAGCGACGTACCGTCATTCTAATTAACGAACTCAACCGGAACAGGATTAGGTATAAGCCGTTTCTCATACGCTTCGTCGAACAACCGTTTGACGGCCAATCGCCCCCTTTCACCGTAATCGAGAGTCAGCTCATTGACATACATTCCTACAAACTGATCCGTCTTATCTTCGTCTAGACCTCGACCATATTCTTGGGCGTAGTCAATCGCTTCTGACCGGTGATTAAGTGCGTACGCAATACTGTCGTGAAGCAACCGCGACACCCGCCGCATCGTGTCGGTGCCAAGATCTCGTCGGATGACGTTACACCCGAGCGGCAGAGGAAGACCACCGGTTCTCTCGGCCCACCAGACACCCAAGTCGACAATCGCACGTAGTCCGTCCTCCGCATAAGTCAACTGGCCTTCATGGATAAGTAGGCCAGCCTCCACTTTCCCTTCTTGCACCGCTGGCTGGATTTCGTCGAACGGCATGACCTCGTACGCTACGCCTGGAAAATATAGCTGTAACGCAAGATACGCAGTTGTCAGCGTTCCAGGAATCGCCACCGTCACCCCATCCAGTTGTGATGGTCCGTCTTCGCGTGTCACAAGCACTGGACCATACCTATCACCCATACTGGCACCGTGAGGCAGAAGCGCGTACCGCTCAACAAGGTGAGCGTAAGCATGAAATGAAACAGCCGTTACCTCGTAGCGACCTTCGAACGCTTCTCGGTTCAACGTCTCGATGTCGGCGAGCACCTGACCAACATCAAAGCCACTTATGTCGACTGCGCCAGACGCTAATCCATAAAACATAAAAGCATCGTCAGAATCTGGACTGTGTGCAACGGTTATTTTTTTCGGCGTCTCATTCATCATCATCTTCAACTTCAGCGTAAGGCTGTGTAGCCTGGCGAATTACTATCGTCAGTCCGAATAGCGTGATCACTAGCGATGCTGCCAAACCCACATAGGCACCTATCGCCATGACAGGCGGAATTATATCTACCGCCTGAGTACCCTGCACGATAGCTTGGGCTTGGGAGCGAGCCCAAAGTTGATCCGCAGCCGACTTCTCCAAGAAGCGCTCCCCAAGCCAAAGAATACCGAAAGCCGCAAGTCCCACGAGTAACAGTGGGTGTCTAGAATTGCGGCGTGTCACAACACTCAATAAAGCCAAAACGACCGCCAATAGACCAAGCCCTAATACCCATAATCCGGCTACACTCGGAAATCCACCAAATCCCTGATCGTCCATCTTCATCCACGGCATGAACGCGCTAGCAGCAAGGGCCACGCCACTAATGAGCGGAAGATAGTATGCTCGCATACTGTGTTGAAGTGCGTTGTGCAGGCCTGTCCATGCCGCCATGGCTGGGAGTGTATAGGAGTCACTGGTCAAGAGTCGATAGCGTCACACCTCGTCGCCAAACCGTCGAGACGAATACCATCAAAACCTAACCGTCACAGCTATCTAACTACACATTGAACGACAATCCACAGCCGCACTCGCTTTTCGCGTTGGGGTTTCGAAAAATCAGCGACTGACCCAGCATCTCTGAATCACAGTCAAGCACAGTTCCCTTCAAATATGTGTAGCTTTTCTTGTCAACGAAGATAGGTGTGCCTTCTTGAGTTTCGAAGATTTCATCATCTGGCTTTGGTGAGGATTCCCACCGAAATACATAACTCATACCGTTACAACCACCGGCCTTAACACCAACGCGCAACCCGCCATCAGTCATACCCTCACTGCTCATCGATTGTCGGATTAGCTTTGCCGCTGCTTCTGTGATTTCGATCATCTGTTCTCACCACCAGTGTAGCCGATTCTGTGTAAGACATGTGACTCAGGCCCTTAGTCCTGGGACATCTCGCGTAAGTGACAAACTAACCGCTTGACCTTCTCAACTACGTAGTCAACCTCTTCAGCCGTATTCCAGCGGCCCAAGCTAAATCGAATCGAAGCCACAGCCAATCTTTCGGAAAGACCCAATGACAACAAGACATGGGATGGTTCCGGATGCGTGGACGTGCAGGCGGCTCCTGACGACAACGCCACATCATCCAAGCCGAGAAGCAATGCTTCGCCATCTACGCCGGCAACGCTAAAGTTCAGATTCTGAGGTAGCCTTCGTTCCATTGAACCATTGATTTTCAACCCACTCAAACCTGCTGAAAGTAGGCGCCATAGATCGTCCCTCAGCGTTTGAATACGCGCTGTCTCCTCGACCATTTCAGTCATACAAAGTTCGGCTGCTCGCCCAAACCCAACGATCGCAGGAACATTCAAAGTGCCCGACCGCAGGCCGTTTTCATGCCCACCACCGTCAAGCATCGCCTTGATCGGGATCCTGGGTTTTCGCCGGCGAATACAGAGTGCGCCCACCCCCTTGGGCCCGTATATCTTGTGCGAGCTTAGAGATACAAAATCCACGTCAAGGGTTCTGGCACTAAAGGGAATCTTCCCGACCGCTTGCGTAGCATCTGTATGAAACAACACCGAATAGCTACGCGCCAGAGCGCTCAACTCAGCGATCGGCTGAAGTACACCAATCTCATTGTTCGCCGCCATCACACTCAACAAGGCGGTCTCTGGAGTTAGTGCCTTCTCAATTTCTTTGACGTCAACAAGACCATCTTTTCTTGGGCGAACATAGGTCACACGCACTCCTTCGTTCTCCAATTGCCGACACGGATCGAGTACCGCGCGATGCTCGGTAGTTACCGTCACTATCCGAGCTGGTCGACCTACGGATTTGAGACAACCTTTGATCGCCAAATTGTTAGATTCTGTGGCCCCGCTTGTGAAAACTATTTCTCGCGCATCGCATCCGACGAGGCGAGACACTTGCACTCGGGCTTCATCCACGGCGTCCCTTGCTTCCCACCCGAAGGCATGGTGTCGACTAGCTGGATTGCCAAACTTCGTGCTGAAAAACGGCTGCATCGAGTCAACGACCCTAGGGTCGGTCGGCGTCGTAGCATGGTGGTCCATATAGATAGGCAACGAAACCATGAGTCAAGCTCGAAGCCGCACAGTTGGCTAGTCGGCAGAACGTTCTGAAGTCGACGCCGAGGTTATCTCACCTGACGCCATCAAGACGGGGAAGGTCGACTGGGCATCATCGTCTTCGGCAAGTTCCTGCAATGTAAATGAAACAAGCGCCTGAACAATCCGGTCTTTGAGACGCCACAATGGGTCACGCACGTTGCACTTGGAATACTGTTCGCACGTCTCGTCTTCGTCCGAACAGGCTGTTACCAGCACAGGTCCATCAATCGCTTGAATAACATCCGCAACTGAAATGCGGTCGGCCGGTCGAGATAGTTTGTAGCCCCCACGTGTACCTTGATGAGACTCCAATAGTCCCCGCCGCGCCAACCGCTGCAACACTTTAGCCATTAACTCTACGGGAATGTCGTATCGGGCGGCGATCTCGCGGGCACTGCACGACGTCGCCGTAGGACTGGAAGCTAAGTCCTTCAAGGCTATCAGTGCGTAGTCAGTTTTCTTGGACAAACGTAACATGGGCTAACGTCAGTATAGCGCCGAGAGCGGAACCAGTCGATGGTTATACGAATCCGTTACTTAGATTGCGTTAATTGATAATAACCAGACGCTTTCGGAAATCGGTTCACGCGCAACAGGGTATCTCATTAGTGTGACCCGAACCGATTAGATCTTCCTAATATTTTGGAAGCGATGGGTCGATTTCGTCAATCCAAGCAAGTATCCCCCCCCGCAAATTCTTAGCGTCTGAGAAACCCGCCTCGTGGAGCAGTTTCACTGCCTTCGCACTTCGAACCCCTGACTTGCAGTGCACGACCATATTCTTGTATCCCTCAAGCTCAGCCAGACGCTGTGGCAAGTCATTTAATGGAATCAAGGTCGAGCCCGGAATCCGGCAGATTTGAAATTCCTGTGGCTCACGAACATCCAAAACCAACACCTCATCTTTTCCATCAATACGGGTTTTCAAATCCTCGACGGTGGTATCGAGCGCCTCTGACGAAACATCCTCTGTCGCGGCGCCTGTAATGCCACAGAATTGTTCATAGTCGATCAGCTCGGTAACGGTTGGTGTTTCACCACAAACCGGACAGTCGGGATCCTTTCGAAGTTTGAGCTCGCGAAATTTCATTCGAAGTGCATCGTAAATCATGAACCTGTTGATTAATGGTTCACCTACACCAATGATTAGTTTAACTGCCTCTGTAGCCTGAATTGTTCCGACGACACCAGGCAAAATTCCCAAGACGCCACCCTCTGCACAACTTGGTACTAAGCCGGGTGGTGGCGGTTCAGGATACAAGCATCGATAACAAGGACCATCTTTGGTGGCAAAAACAGATGCCTGCCCTTCAAAACGAAAGATGCTACCGTACACGTTAGGTTTTCCTAAGATAACGCAAGCATCATTAACAAGGTATCGGGTTGGAAAATTGTCCGTACCGTCAACGATAACGTCATAGTTGGCGAGCAACTCAAGCGCGTTCTCAGACGACAGCGCGACATCGTGCGTCTCGACTGTAACCTCCGGATTAATCGCGTTGAGTCGATCGCGTGCCGAGTCAAGTTTTGACCGACCAACATCCGGGGTGCCATGAATCACTTGACGCTGAAGATTGCTGTAATCAACGACGTCAAAGTCAACTATTCCAATTCGGCCAACTCCGGCGGCGCCGAGATACATCGCTACAGGGGAACCTAGACCTCCGGCTCCGATACAAAGGACACTGGCTGACTTCAGCTTGAGTTGGCCATTCATGCCAACTTCCGGCATTATGAGATGACGACTATAGCGCGCGACCTCGTCGTTGTTCAGCTCCGGTTTGGTTTCATTCATCTCCACCGCCCGCCACAGATGGCACAATGCTGATTGTGTCACCGTCCTTCACGATCGTTGCTTCCCTGTCCAAGTAGCGTATGTCGTCGTCGTTAAGGTAGATGTTAACGAAACTGCGCAGGCGACCATCTTCGTTGTATAGATGTTTCTTCAAGTCCGAGTACTTGACCGTCAGATCCTCTAAGAGTTCACCGACCGTATTTCCTTCAGCCTGTACAAGCTCCTGCTTATCCGCATACACGCGGAGCGGCGTCGGTATTAGCACATCATTGGCCATCTGATTTTCCTATTCGTTTCGTCGTTTAATACATGTTTCGTCGAATGCCGAACGGTCTTCGCGAAGTCGCCACGAGGTCATCGCACGGGGTTCACCTTTTTCAACAGAAATGATCACATAGGCAAACACAGGCCATGCGTGATCAAGATCATACTGGGACGGACGAGCGGGATGGTCAGGATGTGAGTGATAGAAACCTATCAACTCGTTGCCAGAGTTCGTTGCGTACCCTTCAGCCACTCGATAGTCCTGGGGCGTGACCAAAAACCGCCGACGTGGCCCTTCTTCTGTCCGATTGGACAGAGAAAAACATTCTTGGACAACGTTATCCGTCCCAATCAAGGCCCCGCAACACTCGTTTGGATAAGCTTCGCGGCCGTGGTTCTGAATATGCGCCGCGACAACATCACTGACAATCAATGATCGCTCCCGATCCTTCGACATCGCTACTGTTTCCACCAGCCCAAAGGGTTCTTCTGTTTTACAACCGCTTCTAGTCAGGTTCGGTATCAAAACCCTTCTCACGCCAAGCAAGAGTCCCTCCGGCAATGCTCTTTACATCTCGATAGCCTAGCGACTTCAAAACCAACACACCTGATAACGAAGCATTCCCACGCTGGCACACGCTGAGAATCGGAGTGTCAAGGTCCTCGGGAAGAACCGTAAGGTCCTCACCGAGTTCTCGAAGCGGCATGTTATAAGCGCCTGGAATGTGACCCTCGCGGTACTGGTCGTTTGGTCGAACGTCTATTACGCACGACCTACCATCCTGCCATTGGGCATGAGCAGTATCAACATCGATATTTAGAGTTTCGTTCCCTCGGACGTTTGCCACCATCTTGTCGAGTAGCGGATCTTTTTGACCACTGTTTTTGACCTGTCCACTTGACAAACCTGGCAAATGTTTCACAACCGAAGACGCGTACTTAAACGCACTGTCGCAGAAGATCACAACCACAGAATTGCCAGGCTCGTCAGCGATCAGTTTGAAGGCTCCCGAAAGAGCCATAGCAGAACTCGGACCAGCAATAATGCTCTCCTCTCTATTTAAACGAAGGCAGAGGTCAAACGCTTCCTGATTTGTAACCTCAATCAGTCCATCGTACTCGTCAGGAAAAAACAATTTAGTTTGCTGCAGTTGCCGAATGCTTCGAACACCGGGAATGTCGTGTCCTTCTTGTGGATGCACCCCGAGGACCTTGACGGAATCGTCCTGCTCTTTCAGGAATCGACCAGTCCCCGTGATTGTTCCGCACGTCCCTAGACCGCATACAAAATGCGTCACCTTACCATCCGTCTGGCGCCATATTTCAGGTCCTGTAGTTTTGTAATGAGCCTCAGGATTTGCTTCGTTGGCGTACTGATTCAGCATGTGGAAATCTGGCCGATCAGCGATTTCACTCGCCTTTGCTATAGCTCCTTCTGGTGCCCCTGGGGCCGGACAAAGAGTGTCCTCAAGCTCCATCACGTCCGCACCAAAAAAGCGCAGCATGGTACGTTTCTCAAGCGGAACTTCGCTCGATAACGGCGTCGTAAGCGAATAACCTCTGGCGTTCGCTATCATCGCAAGCGCCATCCCTGTATTGCCAGAAGTTGGCTCTACTAATTTTTGCTCACCGTGAATGGTGCGCCGAGCCTCGCCATCCGCAATCAGGTTCGCGGCGACACGATCCTTCACCGCACCAAATGGGTTATACCACTCAAGCTTCCCGTAGACTTTCGTGTGCTTGAATGGAGACACTCGATTCAGACGTACTAGCGGTGTCGGATTTTCGGCACCGGAAAGAAGCCCGAGAATAGAATCGTAAACACGCAGAACATGATCATCCATTGCCTATTTGATCCTCGCCAAACCCAAAAGTGTGTTCTGTCTCATATTGCTCTGTCGACACTCGAAGTCTGATGTCGTTCCAGCGACCTGCAGTATATGGCAGGCCACCAAAAACCTGGTCACCGAGACGGAAAAGGCCGTTCCTCTGTAACAATGTTAGGCTTAACTTTTGTCGTGCCTCGTAAGCCACTGGCACCAGTTGATCGTAGCATTCATTCAGCTCTCTGTGGAACGCGATCCGCATAGGTTGTAAGAGTGACTCTGTTCGCTTATTCTGAGCTGGAATGCTTCGATTAATCGACCGTGTGGGTACTGTCTCTACCATCAACTCCCCTACAACTAAGACAAAACGCAAAGAGGAAAACCACTGAAACTCATACTCGTGGGGTTTGGGCTCGTCGCGCAACGCTTCATTCAGCTACTTCTCAAACAGGAGTTTCTGCTCGACCCCAAAGGCAACCCTAGTTGGATAATTGCTGGTATTGCTACAGCGCACCATGGTTTGGCCGTGGATCCGGATGGAATTAATCCTGACCAAGCCCTCCAAGCTGCTCGCAACAATGCATTGCCTGACTTACATTCACGGAATGTTCGTCCGAGTGTGCCTGATACATTCAGTTTTCTTGAAACTGCAATAAACGCTTTAGATTTACGTGAATACTCAACTCGGTTAGTTGTAGTGGAGAACACCCCGCTGGGACCTCGGGATGGTCAGCCTGGCGTAGATCACGTGCGGACTGCCTTGACGTTAGGAGCCCACGTGATTACTGCAAACAAGGGACCAGCCGCATTCGCCCACCGAGAGCTAGTAGATCTCGCCAAGAGGTCAAAGCGCAAGTTCCTGTACGAAGGCTCGGTTCTCGATGGCTTTCCGGTGTTCAGTTTTTTTCGCCACTTGTTACCAACCGCACGTGTGAAATCTTTTCGTGGAATTGTTAACACCACAACAAACCATATTCTGTCCGCGATGGAAGGTGGCCGGACGATGGAAGAAGCGTTAAGCCATATTCAAGCTGAAGGAATCAGCGAAGCAGACTCATCCAATGATGTAAACGGGTGGGATGCAGCAGCTAAAACTGCTATTTTGGTCAACTCGTTAATGGGTGGCGCTATAACGCCCTACGACGTCGACTGCACTGGAATTCAGTCCCTCAGCGTTAACCAACTCGTCAGTGCAAGAAAAGAAGGACAGCAAGTAAAACTTATTGCGTCAGCCCAATTTCAAAACGATGAGATCGAGGCAAAGGTGACACCGGTCACTCTAGCGAGGCATGACTCTTTGATCGACTGTAACGGGACGGCCAAAACTATCGAATTCGAGACCGACGTGCTTGGACGAATTCAACTGGGAAAATCACAGTCAGGTGTGAACCATACAGCGTATGCGTTGATGACCGATTTATTGGAAATTAATCGACACACACATCAACTACGTGTGTCCGACAAGGAATAAGATCTATTAATACTCGGTAGCTTGTCCTGCAAAGACGCCAGCTGCCGGGTCTTGGACTAAGTATGCCTAATCAAACGAGCGGCCCGTTAAGCGGCACCAATGTTCTGGACTTAACACGTGTCCTGTCTGGACCTTACTGCACAATGATGCTTGCCGATATGGGCGCACGTGTAATCAAAGTTGAGCAACCAGGTCGTGGCGACGATACTCGTGGATGGGGGCCACCGTTTGAAAAGGGAGAGAGCTCCTACTTCATGAGTGTCAACCGAAACAAAGAAAGCCTAACCCTCAATCTAAAACACCCCGAGAGCCGAACACTACTGAATAGTCTGCTAGATGAGACCGATGTGCTTGTGGAAAATTTCAGGCCAGGCACGCTAGCACGTATGCAATTAGGATATGCCGACCTAGCACCCCGCTGGCCTCGCCTGATTTACTGCTCGGTCTCAGGTTTTGGTCACACGGGACCGCGTCGAACTCAACCAGGATACGACGCAGTGCTGCAAGCCGAGGGCGGGCTCATGAGTATAACCGGGGACCGTGACAGACCTGGTTATCGCCTCGGAGTCGCCATCGCTGACATAACGTCAGGCATGTTTGCTGCCTATGGTGTAGCCATGGCACTGCTGGCACGACATCGCACCAGTCGGGGTCAATTCGTTGATGTTGGAATGCTGGATTCTGTTGCTGCACTACTCACATATCAAGCAGGAATCTACTTCGCAACCAACCAAGCGCCGACACGGCTGGGTAACCGACACCCAACAATTGTGCCATACGAAACTCTAGAAACAGGCGATGGCGAACTAGTAGTTGCCGTCGGAAATGACCAACTTTGGCATTCGTTCTGCCAATTGCTCGGAGCCGACGACTTGGCTACCGACGTACGATTTGCAACAAATAAAGACCGCGTCGAAAGACGTGAGGCCCTGAGACCCATTCTCGTCGAATACCTGAAATCCAGACCTGCCACAGATTGGATTGAACTGCTGACTGACGGCGGAATCCCCTGTGGTGCCGTTCGGGATCTTGAAGCAGTTTTTTCGGACTCACAGATTATCGAGCGAGCCATGGTAGTGGCACTTGACCACCCCATCGCAGGCGCAATCAGAACATTGGGCGTTCCGGTAAAATTAGACGATACACCTGGCAATGTACGTACGCCGCCACCGACATTGGGTCAACATACTGAGACGATTCTTGGTGATGACCTCGGCCTCAGCGCGAAAGAGATCGTTCAACTTAAAGAAAAAGGCGTGGTCTAGCAATCTTTAATCGACAAAAGGTTGAAGTTCAGCAAGCAAGAATTCCAACACCTGTTCATCTTCTAGCAACGACAATTCTGAACCCGCGCTGATGATCCTTTCATCAACCAGTACCTGTCGACCTCTCAGGCGACTCACTCGACCTCGAAGCGCTAGTTGATCATGGGCTGAATCGAAGATCATTTCGATAAAGTTTTCACCAGAACCCTCTACTGAGATCCGAACAGAATCAACTGGCGTTGAGATCCTAAAAGCGTAACCTTCGACTTTTAGGGCCTCGGCAACCGTCTTAAACATCGGTACAACTACAGTCCTTAACAACCTCTTACCAACACGAACCTCGGATTCCGCACGCGCACGACGTTCCTCGGCCCCCCGTTTAGACTCCGCAATCATGAGGCGAACCTGTCTTCTGATTTCTGAGTTTTCAAGCATGGACTAGTGATCCATTTCTGTCTGGCGCGATGTTCCCACTTCGTAAATCCGAACCAGCTCTATGAGCTTGTAGCCCTTTGTTTGATATGGCGGAATTACGCGCTCGGTTTTCAAGAACTGAATCATTCCTTCGTCAGCATAATCAGAAGTGCCAATGTTCTCGTCTTCATCTAGTGCGGCATCAAGCTGATCAAGGGTCATTAATTTCTCAGTCACGACTCGCTTACGGGGAATAACACCCCATAATAATTCTCGCTCTACACGGTCACGCGTTCGAAACTCTACAAAGATCTCATTGCTAAGTAGGTTGTAGTCAACATCCGTCCGAGTTGACTCTGAATCCTCGACACGCACAAAAGTGATCATGTCGCACTCTAAGAACCAGTCGACCAATGTCTGAGTGAAGTCACCTTCTCCAGACCACTGGTCCCGATTGAGATGAGGAGCCATAGCAATAAAGAGTACACGAGACAGAAAAGGGTCTGTGGATGCACAGTCCCTATCTTAAAACTGTCTCTTACTCAAATCCGTAATCTGTGACCTCATGCCTCCGACTATTTGTCGGCACTCAAACTGCCAACCTCCAGACTTGAGTCACAAGAAAGCAAATCGCGACGCCAAGGACGACGGGAAGAAGGGTCGCCACAGTCGTCCACTTCGCACTCTGCGTCTCCTTGTAGATCGTATAAATCGTTGTCGAGCAAGGGTTATGCAAGAGACTGAACAACATCAAATTGACCGCTGTGAGGAGAGTCCAACCGCCAGAGCGGAGTAACTCTCCAGTAGCATCGTTGTTATCAAGTTCAAACATAATGCCAGCTCCAGAACCAACACTGGATACATCAGCTGTTAAGACTGTCAACATCAGGACCGTAGGAATGACAATCTCGTTAGCCGGAATCGCTAGTACATAAGCCAACAAGATGACACCATTAAGCCCAATCAAAACCCCAAATGGATTTAGCCAAGACACCATATGCTCAGCGAAACTCGCGTCCCCAATATTGAGATTAGAAGCCAACCAGATCACCGCACCCGCCGGCACGGCAAATATGACCGCGCGCCAGAGCACAATCAACGTCCGGTCAATCACGGACGTATACAAAGTCTGAAGAATGCGTGGTGGACGATACGGTGGCAACTCAAGACTGAAACTGGTCGCTTCGCCCCGGAGCAGGGTCCGTGAAAGCAGCCACGAAGTGCCAAACATCACCACGATACCCAAAACAGCAATCCCAACAACCGCGCCGGCCGATACAATCCCTGAAAGGTGTGCCGGCACTACCGCCCCAATAAAAATTGTTGCGATCAAGATTTGAGTCGGCCACCGACCATTACAAAGAGAAAAATTGTTGGTAATGATGGCGATAAGACGTTCTCGCGGACTGTCAATAACTCGGGTTGCCACCACGCCAGCCGCGTTGCATCCAAACCCCATACACATGGTGAGTGCCTGCTTCCCATGTGAACCCGCCGCCCGAAAGAGAGCGTCAAGATTAAAAGCAACACGCGGGAGATATCCAAAATCTTCAAGCAAAGTAAATATCGGAAAAAAGATGGCCATGGGTGGCAGCATGACGGCCACCACCCAAGCGGTAGCCAAATAGACTCCATCGAGAGCAAACCCACTCAGCCACCAAGGTAATCCTGCCGTGTCGGCAAGATTCTTCAGCCATGGATGGGCATTATCGATGAGAAGAGTTGCAAGAAAACCGGACGGTCCGTTCGCTCCTTCAATGGTGATCCAGAAAACAACTGCAAGTATCGCCAACATCAACGGAAACCCAAATAGCCGGCTGGTAAGAACGCCATCGAGGGCCCGGTCGAAATCGAAACGGGCCTTACTAAGTCCTCGCATCTGAACTTTATCGGCGATCTTCTGGGCCGCGTCGTAAAGACGCTCACTAATACGGTCGTGAAAATCTGTCGGAAGATCCCACCGCATCCTGCGAGCCGAATCGACCAGCTGTGTCCGCTGATTCGTGAGAACCGCCGGACGGTCAGACTCCTCACCCAATTGACCTAACTCACCTGTCCGGACGCTCTCGACCACTGCTTCGTCGGCATTCAACAAACGGAGGGCGACCCATCGCGTATTTGGAACATTCGGGAAGATACTTTTCACCGACTGTGCCAGAGAAGCCACTGTTTTCTCAACGTCATCGGAATAACTTTGTAACCGGTAAGGTGTCGTTGATGTTTTCCCGACAGCTAGGCTGTGAGCCCTATCGAGAAGTTCTTCGACCCCCACATTATCTCTGGCAACTCCGCTGACCACAGGTACTCCCAATTCCCGCTCCAATTGGTTCGCGTCTATAGCGATACCTTTCCGACGAGCTTCGTCGATCAGGTTCAGATAGACCACAACCTGGTCGCTGATGTCCAGAATTTGGAGTGTCAAATTGAGGTTTCGTTCGAGACGTGTTGCGTCAACGACCACAATAGTTACATCCGGCCGGCCGAAAAGTATGAAGTCTCGAGCCACTTCCTCATCCATACTTCCAGCTTGAAGAGAGTATGTTCCCGGCAAGTCAACCAGCTTTACCCGTTTTTCTTGATGGGCGAACGCCCCCTCTGCACGAACAATCGTTTTACCCGGCCAGTTCCCAGTATGTTGGCGCAGACCGGTAAGAGCATTGAATACCGTGCTCTTGCCAACATTAGGATTTCCGGCAAGAGCAATCAGGATGTCCCATTTGTCTGGGTTCAAGCCAAGTCGAACCAAGCTCTCTGTCCGATGTTGGGAGCAACCACCACATGAACCTGACGACAAATCAGACATCATGTCACCTCTACCGTATCGCGACCATTAAGCCGTTGGACGCTAATCCACGCCGCCTGCTGCTTCCGTAGAGCGATAAGCGCGCCGCGTATCCGATAAGCCACTGGGTCCTTGGCAACACTCATCAACTCGGGTGTGATCTCGGTCCCAATCACCACTCCCAGATCCAACAATCGTCGACGCTGCGGCCCCTGACACGCCCGCGAGATCTCAACAACACGAACCGTCTCACCTTGTCTGACCTCAAGGAGCGTCGGCCGATCTGAGTCCGGCAATTCACCAATCGGCAATTGGCGAACACTGATGTTTCGTGCGGTCACAGGGTCCAAAGTCCACTCTCGACTTCCTGCACGTACATAAACAGCACGACCTCTCCGTCCGACCACTTCAACCCGCGCGCCAAGCACAAGTCCATCAGCCAGAAGCGCATCGTAAATCTCTCTAGGTTCATCTTCAAGATGAACAATCTCCACAGTTCGACCAGGTTCCACAGCAAGTATCTCGATACCGGGAACTGGTGGAATTTCGCCTGCAGAGGAAGGAATTGGATCCCCATGCGGGTCCCAGGCAGGATGCCCCAGTCTCGCTTCTAGTTGGTCCGCCTGTTCAGCAGACAGCGAATGTTCCATTCGTTCCGCTTCGTCGTGCCATTCAACAGGAGGAACGCCAGTACGATCAGCCAAGTATCGTTCCCAGAGCCGATGTGTGCGTACTATGCGGACAGCAGTTTGCGCACCCTCTTGAGTCAGTTTGGGACCATCACCCTCCATCTGCACCAGTCCCATCTCCGTCAATCGCGACAGAAACGACGCGGCCTGTCCCGTTGACACCTCTAATTGGCCAGCAAGGCTCTGTAATGAACTTGTCTGGCCGCTCTGCTGGCACATAAACACATGCTTAAGTGCATCCTCCAGACGAACACGTTGACCGAAACGAGACAACCGGTAGAGACGAGGTACCAGACCAGTTTTCGGCCACAACAGAAGTGCTAAGAGCACCACGACCGTAACAAACAAAACAAGAGCAAACCTTGGTTCTGGCATCGGTCTAGCGTCACAGCCTGTTAATAAGTCCTACGACCAACTTGTCTACCATTCGCGACGAAAGATATTTATTTGATGTTTGACAAATTAAATTTTGATAGTTCAAAATAAATATATATCATTATGTATGATTTCAACAAGCCATCTTTCAGTGAAAGGTTATCCACTTGATTCCTTCAAGCACTGTTGAAAATTACTTGAAGGCTATCTATAAAACCCAAGCCGCTCAAGATGAGTCGAAACGCCTCGTCC
>CAZUZW010000003.1:18417-18743 GCA_964624855.1 uncultured Vicinamibacteraceae bacterium | reverse complement strand
CTCTTGGTGTCGTACCTGGTACCGCCACGACCATGGTCAAGGCATTAGCGGACTCGGGACTAGTCGATTACGAACCCTACGCCGGTGTTCGACTGACGGCCGCGGGAAAAAAGCTTGCAGCATTAGTATTACGGCGCCATCGCCTCATGGAACTGTTCTTGGTCAAGGTGCTAGGTATGAGCTGGACTGAAGTCCACGATGAAGCCGAGCGACTTGAACATGCGGCTTCCGCCCAATTGATTGATCGTATTGAGGAAATGCTCGGACGCCCGTCGACTGCCCCTCACGGAGCCCCGCTTCCCGACTCAGAGGGCACCCTGATCACG
>CAZUZW010000003.1:0-18407 GCA_964624855.1 uncultured Vicinamibacteraceae bacterium | reverse complement strand
AAATATAAACACGCCCAACAATAAAAGCACCCCCCCTGAGTTCCTGAGATTTCTGGAAAACAGCGAACTGACGCCAGGTCAGACGATTTGTCTTGAAGCCCGCGACACCGCCGCCGATCATGTACTTGTTCGGGGAAAAGGTAACCGGCAGGTCGTTATTGGTCTGCGTGCGGCTGAAAAACTTCAGGTCATCCCAGCCAAGAAGGTTTCGTGAGAGTTTAGTTCGTCAGAACCTTGCTAAAGAGACTCAAGAAACGCCAGAAGATCGCTCTTTGCTCTTGACGATACATTTCTAACACGCTGAATCGTTGATTGTGCCTCTCCCTCGTGCCTTAACAAGGCATCGGCGATGGTCGCGGCACTGCCATCATGAAGTAATGGCCTCCGGAATCGCAATCCCCAGAGGGCCGGAGTTCGAATTTCCTCGGGTCGGCCAGCAGCTTGCTGAATTCCGTCACCGGTACCAATATCGTGCAGTAGGAGATCTGAAAACAATTGAACCGGTTTTCGGTCAAAGAGAGGATTGGAATTTGAGCCAGTCATCAACGTAGGCACATGACAGACACTACAACCCACTGCATCAAACACCTCTCGGCCCGCAAGCACCTCCGCAGTAATTGGTCCTCTCGGTAATGGCGCCAAGAATTTCATGAATGCTTCAAAATTATCGATTCCCCTAAGACCGGTCCCTAACTCTGGAACATCCTCAGGTTCAGGAATCGGATCGCAGGCGAGCAACTGAGCCTCAGAAAGGTTGTGTGTGAGTTCTTCCATAAAGAGATCATTTGTAATCCCCATCTCGTTACGGTACGCATCAGCGCCAAACTCAAGGAGCGTTGCCATCTGGGCCTTCCAACCAAATCGGCCAATCCTCGATTCACCAGACCCACGATCCATCACTACGGCCGCGCGTCCGCTAATTCCATCACGATCTCGATCTTCCGGATCCTGAAGAGCCAGTATCGTTTCGTCGGGTATTGCTTCAACCAAACCAGCACCAAAGAGGGGTATGGGGACTCGACGAGCGATCACATTTGCCTCGCGAGGAATCACCGATTGGCACCCGTGAGTCGGAATTGAGAACAACTGGAACAGCGAACCCCGGCGTGGATCGAAGTCCTCAAACTGACCATTGAACAACCGCCTTCCTGCTCGAACGGTGGTTACCGGGGCAATCCCACCGACCGCTGGAATACTGTGACATTCAGAGCAGCTCGTGCCGTTATAAGCTGGCCCTAACCCCTCTTCAGCCGTCTCGACTTCAAGAAAGTCGTCGAGACCAAGTCGGAATCGCTCAAACTCAACTGGACTAACGACAGGAAGAGGCTCTCCCAGACATAGCAACTTATGGGCATAGGGGGCGACCTGCAGCACCAGCGTCACGATCCCTAGCACGACAACACAGTTCACTACTCTGTTCATACGACCACTCAATGAACCCTTTGAACCGACCGCCCTTTGCATGTCCATTTCATTCTTCGACTACGACAATCTCACCCTGCATCAAGTTGTGTCCGGCACCACATAATCGAGAACATTCAAAACGAAACCTACCAGCTTCACTGGCCTCAAAAAGCACCACCACTTCACCCTGACGCCTTTTTGGCACCGTGATGTTCACGTTTCTACCCACGATTCGAAAGCCATGCATAGTGTCATGACTTCGTATCCTAAGTTCGAGTGCGGTTCCGACTGGAACTCGGATCTCTGACGGGGTGAAACTAAAACGTTCTGCGACAATCTCTACGACCTGACGTTCTTGCGCTTCAAGCCAGTTAAGGTTTGAAACCATGAACATCGCCAACAATCCAATCGTGAGTGACAGTAGGCGCCAAACGAGTCCCCGTTTTGTCAAAACCACCATCCTAGACCGATGTTCAGTGAGTTGGGCGCCTTCACAACTTCGCTCTGATTTCGCAGTACCGTGTAGTCGAACTTGACGGCTACGTCTGGGTCAGGAAAATACGTCACCCCAAATATCCATGCATCCCGGTCAAATTGTTTGAGGGGTTGAAACCCTTCGGGCATCCGGTACTGCGTATCGAAGTTTTCGTACCGAAGAAACAACGCCACTTCCTTGGGCGCGGGTCTTGGACTGACAAAATAAGAACCTTCCAGATAAAACCCTCTGACCTCTCTGGCAACATTAGGGCTGACCCCCACTGTGCGTTGCCGAGAAGCGTTGAGTTCACCCATTCCATCTAGGAATCCGTGAGCATACTCGCCCCTAGTCTCGAATTCGCCCAAACGGTACCGACCATCAAATTCAAACATCGACACACTTGTGTCGAACCGTAGATTCTGAAAGCCCGTATCACCAGTCCAAAAACTACTCCCAAGAACCAAACCTGGTTTGCCGACATACTCAAGTCGGCCAGTAACTGCGATGGAACTCAGGTTCGCCTCGGAACCTTTCTGTCTCCCACCTCTGAGCCCTTCTTCGGCATCAAAACCAGTCGAGTCGAGCGGTGCCATCAGGAACGCGCGATACCGAATGCCAGGATGAAACTCCCCATGCACTCCGACCCCTGTTTCAAACCAAGTCGTTGGAATGATTACGGTATCGACAAAAGGCCTCTCGACACCATGGAAGACCGGAGGCTCATGTCGCTCATTAATAATTCCAACTGGGGCAAGTAGCATTCCGGCCCGAATATTAAATGTCCGCGTGATCAAGAAGTCGACATAGGCCTGCTCAAGCTCCAACTCGCCCTCCGTCTCATTCGACACGACAGCGTGCTCAAGCTCCAACTCAGAAACAAACTTTACGCGATCGGAAAAACTGTGCGAGAAGAGCAAAACAAATCGGTGAAAATCGAGTTGAGCATCTTCGTCCTGCCGGTTGTTGTAGTGAAAATCCATGTAGCCAGAAATAGGACCAGTCAACGACGACGGGGTTTCATCACCACTGGATTTCTGTTGACCCACTGAATGTAAAATCTGTGCTCCGGCAGATTCGACGGTCGGTAGCAAACCCAAAGCTATAACGAACACGACAATAGCCTTTTCGCGCAGTAAAATCATTATTTTTGAATATAGCACGTTACTTGTTTTGATGCATCAAAATCCATAACTCTGCCAAAGCACATATCGATGTCAAAGATTTCAACAAGTAACAGCTTAAGAAGACTTTATTTCTCCGGTAGACACATCGGTAGGTCTATACGCATAACCGGCCGGGTCGGGAATACCAACCGACTCAAACGCCTGTAATCGCTCGCGGCACTTACTACAACGCCCACAGTGAATCCCCTGTGCCGGATTCATGCATGAGATAGTGGCAGACCAAGGCACGTTAAGTGTCGCACCTAAGTTAATGACGTCAACCTTACTCAGTGTTAAGAAAGGCGTCGCTATTTCGATTGGTTTCTCTAGCCCCATTGACAATACATCTGCCAGAGCCGAAAAGAATTCTGGAGTGGCGTCGGCAAACGGATTTCCGGCCAGTGGCCCGACTGCGATTCGGCTGATGTTGTTCAAAGCGCAATAAACAGCAGCTTTCGACAGTAATAGGATATTTCGGCCCGGCAAATAAACGTCTTCGTCAGGAGTATCGTACGCTGGGGGTGTTCCCTGAATTGCCCAGTGCGTCGGCGAGTAGACATCAGTTGTCAAACACTGGATATCCAGAATCGGTCTGACGCCTGAGGCAAAGTTCGGTGTTGACAACAGTCGATCGAGATACTGTCGCTCAACTGACTCCCAAGCCAGTCCGCCGTTGACATAAATCGGTTGCACAAGAAACTTCTCAGACTCATGCGCAATCAGTACGGCACTATCTAGACCACCAGAGCACAACACAACTGATGCTGTGCCTTGACCCTCACTTCCGCCGTCAATTACCATCAAATGTCCTCACCATCTTAATTTCACATGTACTCAGTCACGAAACGAATCGACTTTTGTTACGGCCACCGGCTACTCAACTATGATGGGATTTGTCGGCATCCGCACGGGCACAACGCCGTGGCTGAGATCGAAATCCGAACAGTGTCTCTAGACGAACGACACATGGTATGTGATTTCAGTGATATCAAGCGCTTGATCAAAGGATGGATCGACCGCGAGCTTGACCACAAGATGATCCTCCGCCACGACGATCCTTTACTAGAGCCTCTTCAGCAACAAAAAGAACCTGTCTTTGTAGTCAACGAAAATCCGACGGTGGAGCATATAGCCTTTCTTATTTTTCAAGAAACCCAGCGCAATGACTTCCCGGTGGTACGGGTGACAGTTTGGGAAACTCCCACGTCCTTCGCGACATATAGCGAGCCGGATACAGAGTGACGACGCCCCCACGCGTAGAACGTCAGATTTCGACGTATTCCTTCTACTCTATAAGTTAAGAAACCCCTTAGTCACACGGGCGCGACTGATGCTGACGTCATGCATCCAGTCTGGATGCACTTGAAGTTTCTGCCCAGCGAGTGGAAGACCGAACAAATGATGCTCGCGAGAACTCTTGGCAAAAAACGCTTTGTCGATCTTACGCAACAGTCGAATTAATCCGCGTTCATCAGGCGCCGAAAGGATAATAACTCCACTCCCGGATGATGGTGGAAAATGCGAATCATCAAGAAAATCTGAGTCTAAACTGACTAGTGTGCGTCGAAACATAGCCGCGGCTTGATAATGCTTGAGGTCACTCGCACGTCTCAACGTATCGTCCTCAACTACCGCCAAAACATCCCATTTCAGCCTGCGGCGCATATATAAAATCACCCCAGCAGGAACATTAGCATCGGCGTAAATTCTTGGTTGGGAAGTTAATTTCTCAACGTGGAGACTTAGCTCCGATGCCAGTGTTCTCATGTCTACTCCCCTGGGTCAGGGCCTGGCCGTTTTTTCTGTACTACACGAGCTTGGCGTTCAAGCTCAGCTACAAGAACCTCACGTTCGAAATATAAGGATTTTCGGTGTCTACGTCCTACCGAAGAACCGACAACATATTCACACAAAAGCGGAAATGCGATTGTCGTATCACAATAGGTAACCACCGTCTCGGGTAAAACACTCGGGTTCACCTTGCCCCAACTCACCGCTTCGGAGGGCGTAGCACCTGACAACCCACCCCAAACCACTTGGTCAGTTGTAATCTGGATAAAGTAATCGTTTCCACCTTTTTGAATACCGTAGACCTCCCAAAGAGTAGGCTGTCCCTGCAGATAGAAATTCTTGGGCGAGCCGCCGCCGAGAATCAGGCAACCATTTTTCTCTCCCGATAAAATGATCGCACACACCTCATTTACATCAAGGTTCGGATCGATCATTACCCCCCCTTGGTTGATTAGTTCATGGAAGGCTAGATTCATCCCTATTGAACTATCGCCGGGTGACGAGGTGTACAAAGGCACACCGACAGCCGCAGCTTTCGCAACAACAGAATGCTCTCCGGATTCTGGATATTTCGTCAATAGATCCTTTCCAATGCGATAGTGCAATTCGGCTGATGAGATCGGACCATTCAGTCCGGACCGCACAAGGAAATCTCGCAGATATGCGTCTGTCTCCAAGAGGACCTCGGCTGGAAACAAAACGTCATAGATTCGGATGATTCCCTTGTCATAGAGGTCAACATCATCAAGAAACGGCGACCCCCTGTGGAGTGTGAAGTTCAAAGCGTAGTGGAGGTCGTGATAAAGGTTGGCGCCAGTACTGATTACAAAATCAACCAACCCCCGATCCATGAGCTCTATGACGCAGCCGCCGAGCCCAGCTGGTGTCAAGGCTCCAGCAATCGTGATTCCAATCGTCGTATCGTGATCGGTATTAAGCATGCCGTCGGTATAAACTCGACACGCCTCTGACAAACGGCCCGCATTGAAAGCTTGGAAACCATTGTCAATCAACTTACGTACGTCCGAGCTCCCGTGGGGTCGGTAATACCTGATTGGCTTGCCGGTCAGGTACTCATGCTGTTGAGATGAAGGGGAACCCGACGATCGGTGTGGCACGCAGAGATTTTAACTAACAGTCACCAATCCGTGTCAAAGCTTATACACCTTTAACCCGATACTATTCGACCCAGTCTGGCTGTCGACCGCTGATGGCTGTTATAACAAGGGCCATCCCTGTTCCACCCATCACTAGGCCGAAGCCGTCTGAAACCCAAGACTCCCAAGAAAATTCGTACTGTAGAAGTACAAAAGAGAAAACAATCAAGACGATACCAACGCCCCCAGCTGCGACTCGAGCCCTGGTTAAACGTAGAAGTAGGCCGCGTGCACGCCTCACAAGCGGGCTACTCATTAGTTACATTCCCGTAATGTTGTAACCCGCATCGACCATTAATATTTCACCGGTAACACCGCGACTCGCCGACCCGAGCAGAAACACCGCCGCATCTGCCACCTCAGACGAGTCAACGGTTCGACCAAGTGGGGATCGCTGGCGATAATGCTGAAGAATCTGTGTGAAACCTCCAATGCCAGCAGCCGCCAGAGTCTTAATGGGGCCGGCGGAGATCGTGTTGACCCTTATATTCGAAGGTCCTAGGTCGCTAGCAAGATATCGCACGGTCGACTCTAGAGCCGCCTTTGATACCCCCATAACGTTGTAATTCGGAAAAACCCGTTGACTGCCCATGTAGGTTAACGTAACGACGCTTCCACCACCCCGTCGTTCCATCAATGGCTTAGCCCCTCTAGTCAACGCCACTAGTGAATAGGCACTCACATCGAGTGCTTGCAGAAAGTCGGGCCGCGTGGTCTCAACAAATGGTCGGGAAAGAGATTCTCTCGACGCAAACGCCACACCGTGGACAAGAAAATCCAAACCGCCATGTTGTTCTTCGATCGCCCGATACATGGTCTCAATCTCACTGTCCTGAGTGACATCACACGGAAGCACTTGAGCTGGTTGGCTTAATGTCTGGGCAAGCGCAGTCGCATTCTTTGCAAACCGCTCGTTCGCGTAACTAAGAGTTAACCTGGCCCCTGCTTTATCTGCAGCTTTCGCGATTACCCAAGCGAGTGACCGCTTGTTCGCGACTCCAACTACTAAGCCATTGGTTCCGCTCAAGTTATTCATGTTCGCGGTGCACGCCCTAGACGTTTAACGAGAGCGACCTTTATCCCGCCGGGATGAGGGCAATCGATTACCTGAAACCGAGCGGTTCTGCCCTGAACGATCCGGGCGCGAAGCGCGCTTCTTTTCACCGGCACTATTACCCTTCGACGCGTACTGGGACCCACCGTGGCCGGAACGATCACGTGAGCCCTTCTTTTTATTGGACTGGCTAGAATCACGCACAAAACGACCATTTCGATTCTGGCCACGCCCTGCCTGTGACCCGCTCTGTTCCTGTTGATGCATTGTGAAAACTGGTGCCTGCCTCGGGGGAGGTGGCGCACCATCAGGGTGTTTTAACGTCGCTCGAATAAGGGGACGGCGAACCGGTCCCTCATCCACGTCATCAGAAGTCTTGGTTGAACCGCCGTCTACCGGTTCAACTGAATCAGACTCGTCCGCTTGATTATTAACCCGATCGTTTTCACTCATCGGATCAGCTGGATCCTACTTAGCGTCATTTAAACCTAATCTGAATTCATCAGCACGGCCGCCGCAAGAGGTCAGCCTGAATGCCGAACCTACCTTATTCTTCTGCTTCCCGATTTTGGGAGGCTGGTATGGGACCCGCACACGAAGGAATTCAGAGTCTAGCAGAGGGCTTTCGCACAGGCAAACCCTGAAAACGAACCTCTAGCGACCTGACGCAGTGCCCGTCCTTCTTAGCCAAGCTCTTAACTCAGCCAGAGCTCGAGTTACAGCATCAGGATTTGTAGACTGCGGGGTCTGCCGTGCTTCAATGGAACCACGAGTAGAGATCTGGTCGACAATATCGTCATCGAACAATTCGTGATAAACCCGCCATTCGTTGAGAGTTAATGCTTCAAAAGCTTGGCCGCGATCAACTAGTTCACGGACAATACCACCAACAACCTCGTGGGCTGTTCTAAACGGAAGACCACGTTTAACAAGGTAGTCAGCAACATCAGTTGCTAGTAGCATCCCGCTGGCCGCTGTCTCAGCCTGCTTTTCACAAAGTTCCAGTGTATTCACCACGGTCGTGGCCGCATGCAACGATTTCAACGCTGTCCGCTCTGCATCGAACAAAGCTTCTTTGTCCTCTTGAAGATCCTTGTTATATCCACTCGGCAAACCTTTCATCGTAGTAAGCCATCCGAGATGGTGACCAAGGACCCGGCCGGTTTTACCCCGAATCAACTCTAATGCGTCTGGGTTTTTCTTTTGAGGCATCAGACTACTACCCGTCGAAACCGCATCAGCCAGTTCAAAATAGCCGAATTCTTCTCCGGTAAAAATAATCAAATCTTCAGCCAGACGACTAAGGTGCACCATGATCAGGGAGTAACCATGCAAGGCAGCAGACACAAAGTCTCGGTCAGCAGCGGCATCCACACTATTCGCCACGACCCGAGAAAATCCAAGCCGTTCCGCGAGCGCTTCTGGATTAATGTCGTAACTAGTGCCAACCACAGCCCCAGAACCCATTGGTAAAGCATCCGCTTCGTCACGTGCAGTATCCAAACGCCCGAAGTCCCGCTTCAAAGCGGCAGCGTGCGCTAGAAAAAAATGAGCGACCAGTACCGGCTGAGCACGCCTCAAATGTGTGTACGCGGGCATAACTGCATGCCCCGCGGATTCAGCGCGTGCTGCCAAGGCTGCCACAAGATTGACAATCTTGTCCTGAACCACCAGAAGACGACGTCTAAGATACAAACGTAAATCTAACGAAACCTGCTCGTTTCGCGAACGCCCTGTGTGTAAACGACGCCCTACATCACCTACACGTGCAATCAGTTGTCGTTCTACGAAAGCGTGAACATCCTCATCTGAGCCAGTTAAGAACTCCGGATCGAGCCGAGCATCTTCACGAATTTCGATAAGAGCTTGACGAATTACAACCGCGTCATCCCGCGTTAACACGCCCGCGGTTGCCAAGGCTTCAGCCCAAGCAAGACTACCCTCTACGTCATCTTCAAATAGTTGGTTGTCAAACCCGAAGGACGCCTGAAAGTCAAAGACCTCCGTGTCTGGTGCCTCTGAAAAACGACCCGACCATAAATGTGATTTCTGGTTCATTGACCCGCATCGCCGTTTGAGCTTGACCGACCCGCCGTCACTTCGTCTCGCGCTAACGCAGGTCGACGTCGAGCAGCAGTCTCTACGGGAAGTCCCCAAATTTTAATGAAACCCTCAGCGGCACTGTGATCAAAGCTATCGCCAGTGTCATAAGTCGCGAGATCAGTGTCGTACAACGCACTCTCAGATTTTCGTCCCACAACCCGACAGTCACCACGATAGAGCTTTAATCGGGTAGTGCCGGTTACTCGTTCCTGGACTTTCATGATTAAAGCATCAATTGCCTCGCGGGTCGGAGTAAACCACAAGCCGTTATAAATGAGATCCGCGTACGTGACACTTAGGTAACTCTTGAGTCGCTCAAGATCTTTCGGTATTACCAACGCCTCCAACTCCCGATGTGCGGTATACAGAACCGTAGCCGCAGGCGCCTCATAAATTTCCCGCGACTTGATACCCACTAAACGATTCTCGACCATATCAATCCGTCCGACGCCGTGGGCACCTGCAATCTTGTCCAGTGAGTTGACCAATTCCGTCAGCGGCATAGCTACACCGTTAACTTTCGTGGGCACCCCACTCTCAAAATCGATTTCGACATAAGCCGGTACATCCGGGCAATCGACTGGCGACTTCGTGAGCGTGTAAATATCCTCCGGAGGCTCAGTCCAAGGATCTTCAAGCACTCCACATTCGATCGAACGACCCCACAAGTTAGAGTCCGTACTGTATGGACTCTCAACCGTCGTTGGCACCTGGATACCATGCTGCCGTGCGTACTCAATTTCATCAGGACGTGTCATGCCCCACTCACGAGCTGGTGCGATAACCCCAATTGACGGGTCCAATGCCCGCGCTGAAACGTCGATACGAACCTGATCATTACCCTTCCCTGTACAACCGTGAGCGATCATCGTCGCTCCCTCAAACTGAGCAACTTCGACGAGTTTCTTCGCAATAAGAGGTCGACCAAGTGCGGTGGCCATCGGATACTTACCTTCGTACATAGCCCCTGCCTGCAGTGCCGGTACAATGTAGTCCCTAGCAAATTCCTCGCGTACGTCGACAACATGTACTCGAACAGCCCCAACCGCCAGTGCTCGCTCCCTAATATCATCTAACTCCTTACCCTGACCCAGATCCATCGTTACAGCAACGATTTCCGCATCGTATTTTTCAGCGATCCATTTCACCGCCACCGAAGTGTCCAAACCGCCAGAGTAAGCCAACACCACCCGCTTCATAGTCCCTCCAAAATCAGCCACTAATCTAAGTTCTGCCTCAGCCTCGTGCCCATCCTTCGAACAATCTCGTCACTTCCCGACCAGCGCGGGCATGCCGTGTAATCAGTAAAATTGTGTCATCCCCGGCAACCGTACCAACCACCTCTCTAAGATTTGCCCGGTCGATAGCCAAAGCTAATGGTTGCGCAAGTCCTGCATCCGTACGCAGTACCAAGAGCTGCTGCACTTGATCGACGCTTCTCATATAGTCCATAACTGCTCGGCGAACCGCCGCATCACTATTCGTTCGCCCGACAGACTGTTCATCTGCTTTTTGATAAGAACCGTCCGCCGCTCTCTTAACCAGGCGCAACTGTTTGATATCTCTCGAGATCGTGGCCTGTGTTGCGTTGAAACCCTTCGCTCTTAGTCGCCTCCTTAGGTCATCTTGGCTCCCGATCGATTCAAAAGTCACGAGATCAAGGATGGCTGACTGTCTGTAATGTTTCATAATTATTCAAATATATGAATTAGTATACATAGGCACCATACTTCGCGCAACATCCACATAATGGTTTATTTTCGTGCATAACGGCCGATTTAAACCTCTATATGGTTGACTGATGAACTCATCGTAGCGTATAAATAATCGTAGTTAAGTATAAATATTCATTCTCTTCAGGACAACGAACGTGAAAAAAATCAAAATCGGAATCGTCGGAGCAACAGGATATGGAGGCCAGGAACTGATTCGACTGTTAGTTCGACATCCTCACGCCGAAATTGCAGTGGCGATGACATCAAGCGCTTCTGAGGAAACACGAACGTTGCCAGGGCTGACAGGACTCTGGGACGGGCCCCTCACAGGATTCTCAATCGAACGGCTTACAACGGAAACGGACATTGTCTTTCTTGCTCTCCCTGACAATGCAAGCGCATCCCTCGCGGGCAATCTACTCTCCAGTGGCTTGCGGGTATTCGACCTTTCTGGTGCGTTCCGTCTTCGCGATTCTGAAGCACGACAACACTGGTATCCGGAGACTCCAGAATTGGAACAGACAGCCGTATACGGCCTCACCGAGCGGCGGCGAGAACTTCTGAGAGGAGCAACCTTTGTAAGCTGTCCGGGATGCTATCCAACTGCGGCGCTGTTGGCACTCGAGCCTCTAGTCCAAGCGGCTTTGTTGTCCGACGATGTCATTATCGACGCAAAGTCAGGTATTTCTGGGGCCGGACGAAAACCAAGTATCAGGACTCACTTTTCAGAATGTCATGGCAATGCGGCTGCTTACGGAATTTTTTCACATCGGCACGGGGATGAAATTGAGCAAGAACTCGGTCGCCAAATTACCTTCGTACCGCATCTCATTCCCTTGGACCGAGGGATCTTGGAAACGATTTACACACATGTAGAGCCGGGAACTTCCCAAGCATTGGTTACAGATGTTTTTAAACAGGCATATCAAGATGAGCGATTCGTTCGACTTAGAGGAGCCAACTTTCCAGAAATCAAACAGGTTGTCCAGACCAATTATTGTGATCTCGGCTGGATGCTGGATGAAGCAACTGGACGCCTTGTGATTGTGGCATGCCTAGATAATCTCATAAAGGGAGCCGCCGGACAGGCAGTCCAGAATCTCAACGTGGCATTGGGTTTTGATGAATGGGACGGACTTACATAATTCCTCCGGTGAAGACACAACAAATTTAGAGTCACATTTCCATGCCAAAACGCTCAACGATTCTTGTCAAGATCGGTGGTGAACTTCTCGAAACACAGCAGCAGGTCAAAAGTCTTGCCACGACGCTGGTCAAGGTAGCTACCCAGCAACCCGTAATCGTGGTCCATGGCGGTGGCCGTGAGATCGACGAGGAACTGAACCGACTTGGGATTACGAAGCAGTCAGTCGATGGACTTCGAATCACTGATGCCATAACGCTTGATGTAGTGGTTGGAGTATTGGCCGGTAGAGTCAATACCCGATTCGTTGCTGCAATCGGCACCACCGGCGGACATGCCGTAGGACTCACGGGTGTCGATGCCAACATCGTTAAAGTGCGAAAGGCCAGACGATATAAAAGTTCTAACGGTGAATCTGTCGACCTAGGTTGCGTTGGTGCGCCACAAGGAAATCACCGACCAGAACTCCTTCTGGAATTAACAGACCGAGGCTATATTCCCGTTGTAGCAAGTATCGGGTGTGACCAAACTGGTCGGTTGTTCAACATCAACGCCGATACATTGGCTGCAGATCTTGCGCAAAGAGTTGGAGCCAGTCGATTAGTTATTGCCGGAACCACACCTGGCGTGCTTGATTCAAAGGGTAAGACAATTCCTGTAGTTCACCCTGAGAACATCACCAAACTAATTAGAGAGAAACAGGCAAGCGCGGGAATGGTGACTAAACTCCTCGCCTGCCAAGACGCTAGCGCGAAAGGAGTCGACCGCGTCGAAATCGTGGACGGCAAAAACCCGAACTTTCTCAGTAACGAACAGAAATGTGGAGTCACACGCATCCTAGCTGCGGGAAGAATGTGACATTACGAACTGACACCATATTTCGAGCGGAACACAGCCGAGGATAAACCTAACTATGACAGACGCTAACGAAGTGAAACAGATCGAAGCGAATCACGTTCTGCAGGTCTATCGGCGGATTCCGTTGGTACTCGTTCGAGGTAAGGACTCTCGAGTCTTCGACGCTGACGGCAAGGAATACATCGACCTGTTGTCTGGTCTCGGCGTCGCATCACTCGGTCATGCCCACCCTGGTCTTGCCGACGCCATATCAGCTCAGGCTCAAGAACTGGTGCATACATCTAATCTCTTTTTCCACCCTCTCCAAGGTCAGGTGGCCTCGAAACTTGCTGCGATGTCAGGCCTAGCAAGGACCTTCTTTACAAATAGCGGCACCGAAGCCGTTGAGGCCTGCCTTAAATTCGCTCGTCGATTCTGGTTTACGAACGGCATGCCGGCGAGAACAGAGATTATTGCGTTTAATCGTTCCTTTCATGGCAGAACGTTCGGATCGCTCTCAGTAACATCTGAATCTTTGTATCGCAAACCTTTTGAACCTCTCCTTAGCGGCGTGACTTTTGTGTCACCTGATGATCCGTCAGAACTTTATGATGCAATTTCTCCAACGACGGCAGCAATTATTGTTGAACCAATTCAGGGAGAGGGAGGTGTATGGCCGATCTCTCAAGAAACAGCTGCCGCAATTCGACAAGTCTGCGCCGAGACGGGAACACTACTCATTACAGACGAAGTCCAATGCGGCCTCGGCAGAACTGGAAAACCCTTTCATGCAGATACTATCAATCTCAGAGCCGACCTAATGGCAATCGGAAAAGCTCTAGGCGGTGGCGTCCCAGTCGGCGCCGCGGTGATGAGTGAAAAAGTTGCCGAAGCGATCGCATTTGGGGACCACGGTAGTACCTACGGTGGAAACCTTTTGGCCTGTCAAGCCGCACTTGTTTTCTTGAACGCCCTCGAAAATGGCTTAATGGACCGAGTGAAAACTGCTGGACAGCGCTTCCAAATAGGCTTAAACCAATTAGCAGAGCAGTACGGGGAAATTAAAGAAATCCGAGGAATGGGTCTCATCTGGGGGCTAGACGTCGAAAAAGCAATTGCCGAGCAGATTGTACCTGCTGCACTGGACCATGGATTGATCGTTAATCGAACAGCCGGAACCGTTATTCGTCTTCTACCACCACTAACTATCACTGACGAAGATATAGACGCTGGACTGACCCGACTGAACGCGACTTTCGCAACGGCAACTGAGAGGACACTGTGAGTGACTTCGTGCCTAATCTACAAGTAGCTTCTCGCGACAACGATAGAACTCTTGAAGTTAGGCCCGCTGCCCCTAACGAAGCAGAAGACCTTTTTCGTCTAATCACTGACAATCTTGAAAATGGTCATCTACTACCGCGTCCACTGGGAGAGGTCGTTCTACACGTTCCAAGTTTCCTTGTTGCGGCAGGGTCTACGGAGGTTGTCGGATGTGCAGAGTTGGCCAGGCTTGGACCTGGGCTAGCTGAAGTAAGGTCACTCGTTGTCGCAGATACTCATCGCAATCAAGGAATCGGCACACGCTTACTGAGTCGCATGATCGAAACAGCTCAGGGTCAGGGGTACAAGAAACTCTGTGCATTTGTTTACGACCCTCATCTTTTCATTCGACTCGGGTTCTCAATTGTGCCTCACACCTGGCTGCCAGAAAAGATCTCCACTGACTGTCACCGGTGTGTGTGGTTTCGCCGTTGCCTACAGTATGCCGTTGCGCTTGAATTGAAACCTATAGAGGTAACGACGTGATGAAATCTGATACCACCTTCACACAGACCAATGGAGGGATAACTGCACCAAATGGCTTTCGGGCAGCCGCAGTCTCATGCGGAATTAAAGTTGATGCACTTGATCTTGCCCTCATCGTTTCAGATACGCCGGCAAACGCAGCAGCCATGTTCACGACCAACAGAACTGTGGCAGCACCAGTTGCTGTTTGTCGTGAACATTTGAAAAGTTCCAGTGGTATTGCTCGTGCCATTGCAGTAAACAGCGGTTGTGCGAACGCGTGTACAGGAGAGACTGGATTTAAAAATGCCCAAATGATGTCCCACGTGTTAGCGTCCAAAATTAATTGTCCGACCGAACAGACGCTTGTGGCTTCAACCGGCGTCATCGGAATGCCTTTGGAGATGTCTAAGATTGAATCAGGAATCATCACAGCCGCGAAAAACTTAGACCGCCAGTCGAATCAAGAAGCTGCAAGAGCAATAATGACAACTGACCCTTGGCCAAAAGAAACAGCGGTTCGGGTTAATACACCCGCTGGTTCGTTCACAATTGGAGGCATGGTTAAGGGTTCTGGCATGATCGAACCAATGATGGCAACTATGCTTGCGTTTCTAACTACTGATGCCTCAATTGATTCGCTGCAGCTACGTCGCGCCTTGTCATCAGTGACCGACGAGACATTCAACGCAATAAGCGTGGATGGCGAGTCTTCGACGAATGATTCTGTGTTTCTTCTCGCCAATGGCAGTAGTGGAATATCTGTCAGTAATGCAATTTATCCGTTTTTTGTTGACGGCCTCAGACTCGTCTGCGAAAAACTTGCCAAAGAGATTGTTCGGGGTGGAGAAGGAGCGACAAAACTGGTCTCGATCCGCGTAACAGGAGCCAACACAGGCCATGATGCCAAACGTGCGGCACGGGCCATAGCGAACTCGCTTCTCGTCAAGACCGCACTACACGGCGCCGACCCAAACTGGGGCCGGTTCATAGCTGTCGCGGGTCGTGCTGGGGTAACGTTCGAACCTAGTCGAGCTAAAGTAGGGATAGGGCCCGTTGTACTCTACGAAAACGAGACAGCCTGGCCAGATAGGGAAATAGAAGCATCCAAACACATGAATGGTGATGAAGTTGACGTAGTAGTTGACCTGGGCACAATGGGCGATGAAGAAGCGACTATATGGACTTGTGACCTCAGTGCTGAGTACATTCGAATTAACGCAGATTATCGAACATAAATAAATATACGGTCAAAACCAAAACAAGATTAACCGGGTTTCAACACCTATACATTAAAGACCTTAGTCATATGAATAGCCATCTTTCTGGTCGGTGCTTCCTGTCGATACTTGATTTTGATCCAGAAGATCTTGTCCATAGTCTCCAGCTAGCTTCGACGGTTAAGCAAGAACGTCATTTAGGAAAGGAAGCCACCACATCAGCGGCGCTTGAGGGCACCTATATCGCGCTACTATTCGAGAAACCTTCATTGCGAACCCGATCGACAGTTGAGATTGCGATCCGCGAACTTGGAGGGGATTTCATCGACCCAGATGCTGACGTGGCGTTAGGAAAACGAGAATCGTTAGCAGATGTCGGGCGCACCTTAGAACGTTGGGTATCAGGCGCTGTGGTCCGCACCTATGAACAAGCTCGTCTTGTCGACCTCGCGAAGGCTACCCGCACTCTTCGCGTCATCAATGCACTGAGTAATGAAGAACATCCGTGTCAAGCCCTAGCCGACTGTCTGACCTTGCAAGAACGATGGGGCACGATGACTGGCCGACGAATTGCTTTTGTTGGCGACGGCAACAATGTCGCGACATCGTTTACTCAAGCAGCTACGATGCTAGGAGCTTCTGTCCACGTTGCCTCCCCCGAGGGTTTCGAACTTCCAAGCTCAGTCGATCAAGAAATTGAGCGTATCGCCAATGACGACGCTGAACTTCGACGCTATCACGATCCGGTCGAGGCAGTACAAAATGTGGATGCAATCTATACGGACGTCTGGACCTCCATGGGCCATGAAAACGAAGTTGCTTCAAGACGTCAACTTTTTAGCCCCTACCAAGTCAACGCAGAGCTCATGGCTCAGGCTAAGTCCGATGCCTGCTTCATGCATTGCCTTCCAGCTCATCGCGGTGAGGAAGTCACGGATGCCGTCCTAGACAGTGCCGCGTCAGTGGTCTTTGACCAAGCCGAAAATCGTCTGCACACGCACAAAGCTCTTTTGTTGATGCTTTTTGAGGATTGAAAAAGTTTGAGCTGACCTAGCAAAAAACGATTGCCAAATAAAAAATAACCGTGGCGTGATTGCTAGACCTTGGCTGTACTCGAGTAAGAAAACCGATTTATGGTGAACTCTAGTTTCTTCTCGATTAAACGAAACTTCTTAGCTCTGCCGCGACTCCAATTTGGCGGCCGCTTGCTCGACCTTAGAGGCTAGTTTCTCTTTATAACTTCTGACTGCAGCGGCGACACGATCATCAGTTATCGCGAGAATTTGTGCTGCGAGCACAGCTGCATTGGTTGCTCCAGCGTTCCCAACCGACACAGTAGCCACGGGTACTCCAGGCGGCATCTGTACGGTCGCCAACAGCGCATCCCATCCCTTGAGAGGAGACGAATCAATCGGCACACCAATCACCGGCAGCGTTGAATGTGCTGCCACAACTCCAGCGAGATGAGCAGCTGCACCCGCTCCGACAACGAACACTTTGACGCCATTCTTCGGAGCATCCTTAATCAAGTTTTCGACACGATCCGGTGAGCGATGTGCCGATGCCACAGTCATATGGCATGAAATGTCAAATTCCTTTAAAAGATCTACCGTTCGCTGCATAGTAGGAGCATCAGAATCTGAACCCATTAAAATTTGAACTTTTCGGTCAGTCATTTACGTGGCCTCACTCGCCGTCTCCATTCGTCATGGCTATCGAATCAGAAAGAGCCTTATAACCAATGTCGGTTCGATGATATTTATTTTGAAAAGAAATCTTAGCAACTGCTGAGTACGCCGTGTCAATCGCTTCTGTAAATGTCGCGCCACGACCGACTACAGTCAATACCCGCCCGCCGCTTGTAACAGTAACACCATCCTTCATAGCGGAGCCGGCATGAAAGACAATCACGCCAGGGACTTCGCCTGCTTCGAAAAGCCCATCAATCGCAAAACCCGTATCGTAACTCCCTGGGTAGCCACCCGAAGCTACAACAACCCCAACATGAGGGTCTGAACAGACCTTCCAATTGACTTCGCTCAAGTCACCATCTGCAGCAGCCAAAAGCACTGGGGCTAAATCGGTCTGAACCATTGGCAGTACAACTTGTGCCTCCGGGTCTCCAAATCGAACATTGAATTCAATGACCTTCGGACCGGCTGCTGTTAACATGAGACCGACGTAAAGTACTCCACGATACTCAGTTCCTTCCGAACGAAGTCCGTCCAAAGTAGGAGTAACAACCTTTTCCATCACCAAATTCGCTAACGTAGTAGGGAAAAATGGACTTGGCGCGAATGCACCCATTCCTCCGGTATTCGGACCTTTATCACCATCAAACACTCGCTTGTGGTCTTGCGCTGACGGCATCGCTAGGCCTCGCTGCCCGTCACAAATGACAAAAAATGAGACTTCGGTGCCTGTCAGACATTCTTCGACAACAAGCCGTAAACCCGCATCACCGAAACGGCCTTCGACCATTGCCTCTCGAATAGCAACTTCTGCCGCTTCTTCATCCTCAGCGACAGTAACGCCTTTTCCTGCCGCCAAGCC
>CAZUZW010000002.1:0-83981 GCA_964624855.1 uncultured Vicinamibacteraceae bacterium | reverse complement strand
CTTGATTATAGCCGACAGAACTCGACCTAGATTGACCACCAAACATCCCAGCTCGGTGTGTTACTCTGACAGAGTCTAAGAGACGTACACTCTGAACCAGGAGACAGTTCACATGCCTTGGCTGAATCGCACTCTAATTATCGCGCTTTTGTGCTCACTCGCCGCAAGTCCGGCCTTCGCTCAGTTTGATTCCGTCGGCTCATTGGAATTTCCGACGTCCACGGAATCATCCGAAGCGCAAAGTCATTTTCTTCGCGGTGTGGCTATTTTGCACAGCTTCGGCTGGAAACAGGCTATCGAACAATTTCAAGCGGCTCAGAATTTAGACTCCGACTTCGTTCTCGCTTACTGGGGCGAAACTCTGTGTTACAACCATCCACTATTTGGAGGCCCAACTCCGGACGAAGACAACCCACGAAAAGTGCTTGCTCGTCTCGGTTCGACACGCGCAGCGCGAGCGGCTAAAGCTCAAACCGAACGCGAAGCCGGCTTCTTAAATGCCGTTGAAGTGCTCTGGAGTGACGAGGGGAGCTACGACGAACGTCGCGTCGCCTATATGGAGGCGATGGCAGATTTGTATGAGCGATATCCAAACGATCATGAAGTCGCCACCTTCTATGCGGTGGCTACGCTCAGTGCTTCACGGGCGCTACGCGACCAAACCGGACGACTCGAAATGCGTGCCGGCGCGATTGCCTTAGACGTCTTCAAGGCCAATCCGACTCACCCTGGTGCACCTCACTACGCTATCCACTCCTTCGACGATCCCATTCATGCTCCGCTAGCCCTACCTTCTGCCATGAAATACATGGAGATCGCGCCTGCCGTGGCTCACGCTAGGCATATGCCAACGCACATTTTTATCCAGCACGGCATGTGGGACCTTGTCTCAAATCATAATCAGCGGGCCTATGATGCGGCTCGAGATTTATGGAAGCCTGGTGACAGCGTCGGCGACACTGTGCATCCCCTTGACTGGGGCCAATACGGCGATTTGCAGCTTGGAGACTACGAGAAGGCAAAGACCTGGATTAGTCGTATCGAAATGGTCGCCGACGAGAGTGATGGCCAAGAGCGCGCAGTGAGGTCGATCTCACTACTCAAAGCCAGGTATGTGGTCGAAACTGAAGACTGGAAGGTCGAGCCCATCACGGACACATCGTCAGCACCCGAATTGCTCGCGACGGGATTGAGCGCAGTTAAATTAAACGACTTGCAGACAGCGAAAGCGGCGGAGGCGGAACTCGCAGAGAAGGCAACCGATGGTTCCGCCAGCGTCAAAATCAGTCACAAGGAACTATCGGCCGCGATCAAGGCACATGAAGGCGACGGTGACACTGCGATATCTCTCATGGACGAGGCGATCGAAATTGCCTTAGGCCAGCGGTTGCCTAATGGAGCTGCCAATCCAATCAAACCACCCTATGAATTGTATGGCGAAATTCTCATGGGACTCGGCAGATCGAAAGACGCGCTAGAACAATTCGAAGCGTCTCTTTTACGCATGCCTGGACGGACACACTCATTACTTGGGGCCGCAGAAGCGGCCGCAGCCAGTGGTGATAGCGGGACCGCCAAGGAGCATTACGGAACACTTTTAGAATTCTGGAAGGGTTCGTCTCAGTTACCTGGAATCGAGGAGGCCAAGCGGTTCACAACAGACGGCCAAGAATAGCAAGATCTCGCCACAGTGTTGACCCGAGGGTCGGAACGTTAGTTCTCGATCAGGCCTTCGACCTATGCCGTGTATCCTGCTGAACTCTTCACTGGCGGTACAGTCGAGCTGTTGGAATCTTTCGGATCCTGGCCATATTGATTTAATCCGGTCTGCCCATTTCGACAAAGAAACACAAGATTGGCAAACGGGACAAACAACCACCACGCCGAGTGATCAGTGTCATGCATCCGTCGGACGCCTACGGCGACCGTCGGACACAAGCTGGCCAGATAATACAAATCCGCCAAAAGGCTCTCGCCAAACTCACCCGACAATCCAATCGTCGCTTCCACGCTGGCTATGCCAAAGGTAGCCAACGAGTTAAACAAAACGAAATACCAGTACTCGCTCCGTCGTGCCCGCCCCTTAAACGTCGCGTACCGTTTCCAAGCCATCAAGTAATACTCGAATGGCCTGTTTTGATTTATCGATGGCAGCATTTCCGAGGCAGACGAGGTCTTCGCCCACCCACCTGTGTCAGCAGATTCATCTATCGACTGAAAGCCCGCCTGGGCGCGGCTTGAGTCAGAGGTCTTCTCTCGGTTCCCACGATCCTCATATCCAAGTTCGTCATCGCTAAGAGCGTCGTTCACTTTCGCCTGCGAGCCTCGATAGATTGGAGACCCACAATCGTGACAATAATTTGCAACACCTTTGGCTTGCGCGCCGCAATTGATGCAATAAACCGGAGAAGGCGCCTTGCCGTCATCATTCATCAGCGGTTCCTTTAATCAAACGAACGAAACGACAATCGTAACCCAGAACCGAGTATCCCCGACCGCCGACGGTTGGTTGTACACCATTCCATTGCACTGAATGAACGTATCTCCTATCATCCAGAAATTATGTGCGGCCGCTATACTCTCTCACGACCACAATCGGTCCTACGAGAGCTACTGGGTCGCACGTCAGACACGGAATATCACCCACGTTTCAATGTCGCGCCTGGCCAACTCGTACCGATTATCGTTCGCGACCGTACCGTGACCAGCCAAGTCCGAGAGATGCAATGGGGTTTCAGATCTCACCTGGCACGAAAAGCGCAGAACGTCAGTGGCGCGATTAACGCTCGGGTTGAGACCGTCTCCGAGAAGCCTTTGTTTCGCGACAGCTTTCACTCCCGCCGGTGCATAGTGCCAGCTGATGGATTCTACGAATGGCAATCAACTACGTCCGGTCGCCAACCATATTTCGTTCAACTCGATGATCATGCCGCATTTGGTTTTGCCGGACTCTGGAGTCAATCGCCAAATCAAACCGGGGAACTGATAGACACTTTCACCATCCTCACTACGCGGGCCAACACGTTATTGAGCAATCTTCATCGCCGCATGCCCGTCATACTCAATGGGCGAGACCGAAAGGCTTGGCTCAATTTCGAGACGCAGGTCATACCGTCTGATTCATTCGATAAACCATACCCCTCGTCGCGGATGACGATGACTCCCGTGAATAGAGTGGTCAACAACGCTCACAATGACTCAGCCGACTGTTTGCAAACAGTCACGACAAAGGAAGAATTACGGCTATTCGTCTTGTAAATCCGACTTGATTGACCGTGTCGCACAACAATGCATGACGACTCACGTGTGCCGAAAAATGACTGAGCATGATCCGACACGATTGTTGACACTGCGAAACATTCTCAGTCGACCCGTCGTCTAGAGAAAGCAGGAGGACGAAATGAATTTGAACATAGAGGATAAAGACTCACACACCAAGTATCACGTCACCTTGCTACTCCGAGGTTTCCTCATCCTTTTTCTTCTAGCCGTGTTCGGATCTGACGCAATCGGCCAACAGAGACGGAATCCACGAGGCGCAGGTATTGCGACATTACCCCTCCAGCAGTTGAACTTGACGCAAGCCCAAAGAAACCAGATTCAAGAAATCAGGCAACAACATGGCGACAGCCTTCGTAACGCAGGACAACGGATTCGCCAGACGAAACAGGTGCTGGAAGACGCCGTTAGAAGCGAGTGGTTCGACGAGAGTCGCATTCGATCGCTGTCCGCCGACCTGGGAGATCTTCAAAGTGAAGTGGCCGTCCTGCGTGGAGCCATTCATGCTCAAACCTGGATGCTCCTCACCTCAGAGCAGCAGGCGCGAGCTGGCGAGATTCGAACGGAAATGAAGGCTCGGCAACAGGATCGTCGAGAGGCAGGTCGGTGGCTCCGAGAACGTCAAGAATCACGGCGCCGCCCTCGCTGAGATGAGTCGCTCAACGCGGCACCAACTGTTCTCCGCTTGGAAGTGGTCCCTACTCACAGTTGTCTAGTAGTCGGATGCAGCCAGTGACGCTCGCAGGATTTCCCGATCGTTTCTCTGAACGATATGGCCGTTTGCGTACGCCGGGTGTACCCAATTAAATAGGCGATCAGGACAGTGCCCCCGGGCCGGTTCAGCAGTCGGAGCAATCAGGTCTGTGCGATCGAGTTCAACGTAACCCCGAGGGGTGAATCTGGCCATCACCAATTTACCGTCATCGCTATTGACGAAATAGCGGTCTCCATTTTGAACAAAAAATGCTGTGGCACACATTTCCTGCAGCGTCAGCTCATCACTCATCCAGAGTCGTTCACCGGTCCGCGCATCCAATCCGCGCAATTCTCCGTAGGAACCAACACCATACACGTAATCGTCAATCATAATTGGCGTTGTTATCATCGAGTGAAGTCCGTCGCTCGCCTCGGGTTCAAAACTGTTACTCGACCCCTGCCACAGCAACTCAGCCCTTGGGCTATCTGCGTTTATTCGCATCATCATAGATCCGTTATAGAGCTGACTCACCAGAAGATACGAACCGCTCTTGACAGGCGTAGGAACGGTCATGCCATCAGCCGTCTCAAAGGGCTGTTCCCAGTACACTTCACCGGTCTCTGGAGACAACGATGTCAGCCCGGTCGGATGCCAAATGATCAGTTGCCGGACCCCACCAGCCTCGTAAATCACTGGTTGACCGTATCCAGACTCCCCAACCACATCGAGGGCCCGCCACACCTCCTCGCCGGTCCGTTTATCAAACGCTACAACGAGTGCATCTGGCTGCCCTCCTACGATCGCAATCAGACGCGAGTCATCAACTAGAGGAGCACCTGCCACGCCCCATGGCGGAACCGACATGTCGTAGTCCTCAACGTAGTCGACCGCCCAGTTCGTCGAGCCATCAGTGACATCAAAGCTTGAGAGCCGCCCGGTTGCACCAACGACGAAAACACTGTCTCCGTCAACCGTTGGTGTTGCTCTTGGTCCGATCGCATATGACCCCATCAACGCGCGGTAGGACGTCTGCCACTCAGCCGTCCACAATTCCCCGCCAGTCTCTTCGTCCAAGACCAAGAGACGTTCCGTTCCATCCAGTGTTCGAGAGCTTGCATCCTCCGTCCAATCCAAGACGAAGACACGACCATTTGAAACAGCCGGCCCCGCATACCCTGAACCAATTGGAATCCGCCATTTCACTTTCAAGCCATCATCCGGAAACCGTTCGATGATGCCATCTTCATGCCAAATGCCTTGACGGTCCTCTCCTCGCCATTGCGACCAGTCCTGGCCCATGGTGTAAATCGTTGAGGCAACGACGATCAGCAACGTAACCAAGATATGTTTCATAAGTGGATTCCGTTCCAGCGCATCCTCTGGCAATATCTCCGCACAGTGTAACCTACGCTGGCACAGGAGATGATCTGGGCCGCAGCACGAGCTATTACTCGGTGTATCATCGGCAAGCACTCACACAGCTATAGGAGACTCTCGAAGTGAACAGAAATATCTTTTTCGTCTGTACTGTCATCATCGGTCTTTCGTTATCAACCCTTACTCCTCTCGTCCACAGCCAAGAGGTTGCCTCCGGCGTACACCGGACACCCGACGAGCGTTTTTCCGCAATCGACGAGTATCCTTTCGAACCGCATTACATAAACGTGAATGGCCTCCGCATGCACTACGTTGACGAAGGCACAGGCGCGGCAGGTACGATGATCTTGCTGCACGGTGAACCGGTCTGGAGTTATATGTATCGCAAAGCGATTCCGGAGCTAGCTGCGGCAGGCTATCGAGTAATTGCGCCGGACAACATCGGCTTTGGGAAGAGTGACAAGGTCATAGACCTCGACTGGTACACCCTCGACAATCATGTCGAGACGCTTGAAATTCTCATTGGAGAGCTAGACCTTCAAAATATTACGATTGTCGTGAATGACTGGGGCGGGCCAAATGGGTTAATCCTCGCCACGGAACATTCTGAGAGATTCGAACGCCTAGTCATTTTGAACACGTGGCTTCATCATGAAGGTTATGAATACACTGACGCCCTCCGAGAGTGGCGTGTGCGTTCTCAGCAGATCGATTTCTCTAACCGACCTGGCACTGAGGGGGCAGTGCAAGCTCCTTTTGATAGCCAAGATGCGGTCGCAGGCGCCCTGCGGTGGCCCTGGATGCTGCCGTTTGAAGAACCGGAAGCGGGCAACGCCACTCGTCAGGAACAAGCCTTTACCGCGCTCGCTTCCTGGAGCAAACCCGCACATGTGATTTTCGGCGAGGATGACCGAGTCTTTCCACCGGAATGGGGACGCGAGTTTGCGGCTCATATTCCAGGTGCCACGCTCACGATTGTGCCAAACGAGGGACATCGCCCGTTATTGCTGACAGGCGGTGCCGGGGGGTGCCAGGTCAATCCAGATTGCAGCACGGAGAACCGCGGCGATGAATTTGCCGCCTTGGTTCTGCGATTGATTTCTGAAGAATAGATTCCGCGAGGACGAGATGCCTGTCCGTATAGAGAACAATGGTCCGGTTAGGACCGTTATCCATAGTCGCGCCGCAGCTCGAAACGCAATGGATCCGGCATCAGCGGATGCCCTAACCCAGGCATTTCTCGATTTTGAGGCGGACGACTCCGCCTCCGTCGCTGTTCTCTGGGGAGAGGGTGGGGCCTTTTGTTCCGGTTGGGACCTCAAATACGTCTCCCAAGTCTCGCCTGAAGCGCTGGAACAAGAGTTGGCATTTCCAGAGGTCGACCCTACTGACCCGAACGACATCCCCAGGGGCCCACTCGGCCCAACCCGCCTGGTGCTCTCGAAGCCCGTGATTGCGGCGGTCGCTGGTCCAGCCGTGGCTGGCGGAATGGAACTGGCGCTCTGGTGTGACATTCGCATCATGGAACAAAGTGCCTATCTCGGCGTCTACTGTCGGCGATGGGGTGTACCGCTGATCGATGGCGGCACTGTCCGTCTACCGCGACTGGTCGGCCAAGGACGGGCCTTAGAGATTATTTTAACTGGTCGAAAAGTTCTCGCCGAGGAATGTCTCAAAATCGGAGCCTGTGAATCTCTGGTGCCCGACGGAACCAGTCGTGCTGCCGCCGAGGCGATGGCCCAAGAGATTGCCCGCTTCCCGCAGGTCTGCGTCCGCGCAGACCGTTACTCGACCATTGCTCAGTATGGACGCTCCGTCCGTGAGGCCATGAAACAGGAATGGCGCAGCGGACAGGCTCCGATGCGCCATGATGCGGTCAAAGGCGCTTCTCGTTTTTCAGAGGGATTAGGCAGACACGGCGATTACAAGACAATCTGAGACAGTAACGACCCGCGACAAATTTCAACGACGGGCCCATCCTCCGCCCTCTAGAGGGCGCCGTCTCGGCGACTATCCCTGCAAATTCTGTCCGTCACACCGGCCGTAAAGAGATCACCACTGACATTGACCGCACTTCGAGACATGTCAAGTAGTCGATCCATGGGTAAGATAATTCCGATGACTCCAGGTGGAATACCAAACATCACGAGTACATCTTGAATCACCTTTACGCTTCCACCAGGTACTCCCGGAGTGCCAATGGAGTACAAAACCACCAACACCGCGACGCTGAGAAGTGTGCCCAGCGTAATCGTAACGCCGGCGACATCGCCGAATAGGCTCATCAGAAACACCAATGCCATCACTTGATACACACTCGTCCCGTCCATGTTGACGGTCGCACCGAGTGGCACTGTGGTTCGGGCAATCTCAGGAGCGACACCAAAACCATCCTCTGCAGCCTTCATGGTATAGGGCATTGCCACGGATGAACTCGCTGTTGAAAACGTGATCAACAGTGGCTCACGGGCAGCTTGACCTATTTCCGATATCGTCATCCGGCGAATGAGCTTGGTGCCAATTGCATAGACAAGCATCAACGCTACTAAGCCGAGGAAAATTACGAGGGCAAAGCCAATAATCGCGAACATGGCTCGAACGCTTTCTTGTTTCACGATTGCATCGAACATGAAGCCGAATGTCGCGAGTGGCACAAGCACCATGGTCCACGATAGCAATCGCAGAAACAGTCCCATGCCAAATTCGGCAATTTGGACCACCAGTCGCGCGCCGGTGACCATAGAACCATCGGTCATATTCATAATCGCGAGGGTTGCAACCCCCGCAGCCACAGCAATTGAGATTATCTGAAGAAGATTACCTTCAAGAAACGGGGCAAGCAGATTTCCCCGTGGAACGAGTTCTCCCAGGATCGACAGGAGACTCGGTGTTCCACTTGAGCTGGGAATATCACCAGCGCTTGCAAGAGTGATTTCGATCAACCGCGGATCAATAAGCGATACCGCAAACGGCATGAGTCCCTTCGCCAATAAAGCACCCAAGGTGACTGCGAATATCGTTGTGCAGGCGTATGTCGCGATCGCCGTTAAACCGACCCGCCTGACGGAGCCGAGATCCGTGTTACTCACGATACCCACAAAAACCGAAAACGCGACAACAGGCGGGACCAAAAGATTAATGAAGGTTAAAAATACGCCGCCAAATCTCACAGTGAATTCGTTCAACTCCGTCGCGACTGCTGGAAACAGCTGAAGATCAAAGGCCAGGAAACCCATCAATGGTGCCAGCAACATAGCTCCAAGCGCCTGTTTCCACAATTGCGCTGCGATCATCCAGCGCACAATGACGAACAGTTGCTCTGGAAACCCGCCGATGACATCGATTAGAGGATTTGCTTTTCCATTTAACACTAAAGAACACCTCGTCTCTTAGAGCTGGGAACCTCCGTAACAGTCGGCCAAAAATAAAAACTCGACCGCCAAACAGACCATTCCTCACTGCAATCGATTCAGTCTGGCATAAACTTCTGCCTACGTCCGCTGTCCCCGCTCGTATCTGCTGCTGATTCAATGACGACGAAACCCAGGTTCCTCCTGATCTTTGCCCATCCCGATGACGAAACTTTTGTTGCCGCCGGATTAATCTGTCGCTACGGTGCCGCTGGCGCGTCGTTTTCGCTTGTCACCGCAACACGCGGCGACGCCGGCGGTCGGGGTGACCCGCCCCTGTGCAGCCGTGAAGCCTTACCGGAGCGACGGGAGGACGAACTTCGAGAATCCGCCACTCTTTTGGGAATTCATCACATTCATATTCTGGATTATCACGACAAACGTCTGAACGACGCTTCGGCACCCAACATTCGAACAGAGTTGGCTAACATTATCTGCAGATACCGTCCCCACATCGTCGTCACTTTTGACTCAAACGGTATGAATGGACACCCAGACCATATCGCGATCTCCAGATTTACGATGGACGCCGTCTCGATGGCTCGTGAGCCACGCAAATTGCCAGACTCGATCAAACCCTATTCAGTGCAACGGGTTCTTTGGACAAGTTCGGTAGCCCCTTGGGAAACGACACAACCAGTTGATCTACGCACCGAGCCAGGTGTTGATTTTCTTCTCGATGTCAGCGCCCATAAAGAGACCAAGGCTGCTGCACTCAAACTCTATCGAACCCAACATGTGCCCATCACTCGGTGTTTTTTCAGCAAGAACGACGTTAACGACATTCTCAGTCGAGAAACATTTCGGCAGGCGCATGGGCCGCCGCTTGATCAGGTACCCTGCGGCGACGTCTTAACCGGAATCGACTTAAAGGCGTAGATCTCCAGCCGCTCCGCACAGCGGTCGATCTTCAGTTGCATCGCCGTCTTCACGACACCCCCTATTACTCACGTCGACGACAGACGACCGAGTGCCCTGAAGATTCCCAGACCACTCCCATCGAGATCCCTTCCAGTTATTTCAATTTTGAATAATCGGTTGCACTCATCATGAAGACATCGGCCGAAATAGGCACCTCATACTTCTCTCGTAAGGCGTGCCACTCCGGATCCGCTCGAAACGCGGCCCAGACCTCTTCCCGATGAGCGCGGTCTCGATAACTAAGCATCCACACGAGAGTATTTGGATTATCAAGGTTTTGCCACACGGCAAGAATCTCGGCGCCGTGATTCTCAAATATCTCGACCTCTTTTTCTCGAAAACGCTGGTGCAAGTTGTCGATCCCGCCCTTCCCGTTCATCTCCGGTTCGGCTGTATACATCCGAAGCTCGAAGCAGCGAGAATTTGCCGCGACGTTACCTCCGACATCGGATGCCAAATCGCTGGCCGGACCGCAAGGAGCGGGCGTCTCTTGGGCATTCGCTGTTCCAGTCACCATGAAGGTCATCACTGCCACAAACAATAGTCTCTTCATCTCTATCTCTCCCTGTCTCGGTTTCTTGCCAAGTGAACCGCGACTTCCACATTACGCATCAACGTTGCCGCCGACCTGGATTAATGTGCCCCGTGCCGTCGGGCGACCATTCCTCAACCAGTTTCTTTGCGATGGCCAACTGCTGCTCCGTCATTCTTCGCTCCAACGTTGTCACCTGTTCGACAGCTGAGTCGCGCCGGGATCCGGTCAACTTTGAGGAAGCTAAAGTTAACCACATATACGCACGTACATCGTCCTGTGACACACCGCGCCCGCGATCGTACATTGCGCCCAAATAGAGTTGAGCGTCAGCCAGTCCCTGATATGCCGCCAACATATACCACTTCGCTGCCTCGGTTTCGTCCGTTGGCCCGAGCGTTCCACTTAAATAGATGTCGCCCAGTGAGTTCTGCGCCAGTGCAAATCCTTGGTCGGCGGCCATACGCATCCACCGCACGCCCTCGTTCACGTCCTGCGGGAGACCTCGGCCGAGTAGATACAGATCCCCAAGCATCGCTTGAGCGTTAGCGTGCCCCTGATCCGCCGCCAATCTAAACCATCGAGCAGCATTTTGATCATTCTGCGGAAGACCCTGACCAAAAAGAGCGTTGAATCCTAGGTTGACCTGTGCATCGGGGAAACCCTGGTCGGCTGCCAAACGAAACCACCGCACAGCCTCCACGTAATCTCTCGGTACTCCATGCCCAGAATCGTAAATGCCGCCAAGCGCGTTCTGCGCCTGCATCTCGCCGCGGGTCGCTCTCCTTCTCAGGTCATTCAGGTCGTCCGTCTGAGCCGCTGCCTGAGTAACCCACATAGCGAGTCCCACCACAACTACTCCGCGACACCACATCGGATTCATTTCGCTATCTCTCCACTGCGCTGACAGATTGCGTGATTTCTAATCAGGAATTAGCCGTGGTATAAACTTCGTGACTCCCTGAACCGGGCCCACCTCTCCAGCGTAGACATTCCCTTCACTATCCGCTGTCACACCTTCACCCATTGAGCCGACGCCGCCCATTCCCGACGGTCGTTCCGAAACGTGTTCCCGCACGAAATACCATACTTCTCCGGTGTTTGCACTGCCGACGCGTAGTCCCTTTCGCCACCCACCGGGGTTGTAGTTCTCGTCCGACTCGGAATCAATTGCATAGAGAACATCGTCATCATTAATAAAAAGACCGCTAATACGACTAAACTGGTACCAAGTGTCCAGGTGGCCGCCATCCTGGTCAAAGATTTGAATCCGGCTATTTCCACGATCAGCGACAAAAAGCCGACCCTGCGAGTCAAAGTCGAGCGAGTGTGGAGACCGAAATTCTCCGTCTTCAAAACCCCATTGCCCCCAACTCTTAATAAACGTGCCATCAGCGGCAAACTTCGAGATCCGACCAACCGCCGTGGGTCCCGTCTCGTCCAAGAATTGCCCACTATGAGATTCTCCAACGAAGATACTTCCGTCAGGAGCAACCACGACATCATTTGGCTCTGTGAAATGAGTCGGCGGATCGCCGGTCTCGCCAGGCGTCCCTAGCACCAATAACACCTCACCGTCCGGACTGAATTTAATAACTTGATGACCCTTCATTGGTGCATCTGGTGTGCGCTCGAGCTCTCGCGCATTCGGTGACCTCGCGTCGACAACCCAAACGTTACCCTCACTGTCAACGTCCATTCCATGCGGCCAGGTAATCAGGCCGGCACCAAAACTCGCCACAACATTTCCCTGTTGGTCCATTTTTACGATGGGATCCACATCCGATTCAGCGCACGAGTTTGTCCCGCAGCGATCAGCCGCCCAGATGTGCGTGCCATCAACATCGATATTGATCGCACTAACGGAGCCCCACGACCGGCCATCCGGTAATTCGCCGAACTCGCGAACGGTTTCGTATGGGTTGGGCAGATGGTTCACCGGCTCCTGTGACGCGTGTTCCGTCGGCACCTTCGCGCCTCGTTGTGCCGCAGCCGTTAAAGGAATAAACACCATGGCCACGCATATCAGCCCAAGGCAGAAACTCTTCTCTCTTGTAACCAGCATGTGACTATCTAACCTCCTGAGATACAACTCGCTGTTTGCTGTCCAAAATAAAATGGTCGGGGCGAGAGGATTTGAACCTCCGACCCCCGCGTCCCGAACGCGGTGCTCTACCAGGCTGAGCCACGCCCCGACAAGTGTGTATTGTATCTCAGCGCAGAAACTCGCCGTTCCTTCCTGAGACTGCCTGTCGTCGCGTTTTCTCAGGAACGTGTCAGTCAAAATCAACAGGTCCGAGTGCTGTCGCTCGATTAAGCGTTTAGTCACGCTTTCTGAACCTGTGACATGATTGAAGGACGGTGCCTACAAACGCTCCCTTCGATGCCGTTCTCCTAATCACCTTCGGTGGCCCACGTGGTCTGAAGGAGATTCGTCCCTTTTTAAAAAATGTTTTGAGGGGCCGACACGTCCCCCCAGAACGTCTAGAAGGCGTAGTGCATCACTACGAACTCTTTGGTGGAGTCTCACCAATTACCGAGATTACGATGCGGCAGGCCGCCGGGTTACGGGAACGGCTTCAAACTCCCGCACTACCCGTCTATGTCGGCATGCGCAACTGGCACCCGTTCATTGACGATACGCTGCAGGCAATGGCCGCCGATGGCATACGTCGCATACTCGCGTTGATACTAGCGCCCCACCACAGCTATTCGAGCTGCGGACAGTACAAACAAAACGTCTTGCAGTCCCTCAACGCCAGCGATCTAGCCGCTCACCATCTCGAGGTAACGTATATCAACGGATGGCACACTCACCGTAAATTTGTGGAAGCTAACGTCGACCACATCACAAGCGCCCTGAATACGCTACCTTCCAATCGACGCTCCAATGCGCGATTAATCTTTACGGCCCATAGTATTCCTGTGGCCATGGCGAACGAATCTACCTATGAACGGGACCTCATAGAATCAGCCGAGCTCATCGCCAAACAGGTTTCAACAACCAATTGGGCAATCGTCTATCAGAGTCGCAGTGGTCGCCCGCAGGACCCGTGGCTAGAACCTGATATTTGTGAGTATCTTCGTGCCGAGAAACCTCGTGGCCTGGACGCGATCGTCGTGAGCCCGATCGGTTTCGTTGCCGATCACATAGAAGTCTTATACGACCTTGATACCGAAGCCGCACTGGTCGCCAAGGAATTCGACATCTCGATGGCTCGCGCTTGTGCGGTCAACGATCACCCGGCATTCCTGGACATGATGGCCGATGTAATTCAATCAACCTGCAAGCGCTACACCAAAGGAATTCCGCTACCAATCTCGCAAGGCACGCCGGGCCCAAAACCCGAACTTCCACCGCCTGTTCGGTGAACCGGTCACAGCCTCTTGTGCCACTCCTGAGCGACAGAGCCAGATCACTTGGCCTACGTGCCCGAACAATGCTTGTCGAAGGCCGCCGTTAATTCGCGAGCGATCGTCGGCGCTTCCTGATTTTCGATTTGGTGCCGTTCCATCAGATAAATCAGCTTGCCGTCTTTAAGCAGTGCCACCGCCGGTGACGAGGGTGGGTAGCCTGTAAAGTAACTCCGAGCCCGTTCGGTCGCCTCGACGTCCGCTCCAGCAAACACTGTAGCCAGGACGTCCGGCTTCACGCTATGGTCAAGAGCCAAAGCAACGCCGGGTCGAGCCTTGCCTGCAGCGCATCCGCAAACAGAGTTCACCACCACCATGACAGTGCCCTCTTTCGACAACGTATTGTCAACCTGCTCTGCACTCCGCAACTCAATCATTCCCAGCCGCGTCAACTCATCGCGCATGGGTGCTATAAAAAACTCTGGATACACACGGAACTCCTTTCGCTCACCGTAACAAGAGTAGCACGGCGAATCAAACTCCTGGCATCTACGTCTTGGCCACCGAAACACTGGCTGCTGCCAACTTCGAATTGAAAACAGCCAAGATCAATAGTACGAGTCCCCACTGCGCCAAGCAGGTTCCCAGGCTGTAGGTCCTGAACGGATTCCACCAGCCCTCAGGGTCATACACCACAACTGCCTGATACATCCACCAGCCAAACATCACCACAAATTGCAGCGGAATGAACCGCCGTATCATCCAATCAAACGAAGGGCCGATATCCACACTCTCTTTTAGAAAGTCGTTTCGAAAGCGAGAGGGACCGTAGCGAGTCACCGCAACTGAAATAAACAGACCGCTAATCATTAATGCCAGCCCCCACACCCAGTCCTGATTCTCGAACACAGCTGGGCTCACAGCTGAAGGAATCCCGCACACACACGTCACGGCGCCTACAATCGCGACAGCTTTCCGGCGAGAAACACCTAAATCCATAAACACTCTACTGGCCAACTCAATCATTGCAATCAACGACGACAACGCTGCAAAAAACAGCGCTAGGAAGAAACACGGCAATAACCACTGTCCCCCGCTGACCTGTCCAAACAGTTGCGGAATCCAAATGAATGTCATCCCTACATTCCCCGCGGCCAGTACCTCTTCGGCAGGGCCCTGCGGAAGAATTGCGAACACAGTTGGCAGAATCGCCATAGCGGCCAGCAGTGAAGCAGTATTATTCCCAATCCCTATCGCCACTGAACTAGTGACAACGTCATCCTGTCGTTTAACGTACACAGCGTAACTCAGGATCAAGCCCCAACCCGCGCCTGTCGACCACGCCGATTGCGTTAATGCCTCCAACCAGGTCCGATAGTTCAACAAGGCCGACAAGTCTGACTTAAAGAGAAACGAGAGACCCAATCCGGCTCCATCCAAGCTGATCGCTCTCATGACCGCCAAGACCAATAGGCCGAACAGAAATGGGATCAACACACGATTGGCGCGTTCGATTCCGCTCACTACGCCTCGGCCAACTATTAGCACGCCGATTGAAACAGCAAGAATGTGAAACATTACGGGTTGCCAAATAGAGACGGAATACAGATTCCAATAACTCTCAGGGTCGCTCGGAATTCCAGACAGTCCTGTGAGGGAGGCATACTTAAGCGCCCACCCCGTCACGACCGAGTAATAAAACATGATCATGACCGCGGTAACTACGACGAAGCCTCCCATCCAGGCGGAACTTCGACCGACAAGTGCGGTGAAGGCTCCAACGGGTCCACGGCGGGCACCACGGCCAAGACCGAACTCCGCAATTAACAGCGGCAGAGACCACGTGAGAAGAAAAATCAACCACGGAATAAGGAACGCCGCCCCACCATTCTGTGCTGCTACTCGAGGAAAACGCCACAGATTCCCTGTCCCCACTGCCATGCCCAGGCCGGCGAGGATGATTGCCCAGCGAGAAGAAAACCGTTCTATGCCAGGCACAATGCCCCCTCCAATAGGACCACGTTAAACCACCCATCTCGTTCACAGGCGCACCCAGAACTGATCGGTGTCGCTGGTCTGATCATTAGGTTTAGCCAGTATAAGGGTTGATACGACCCGTATCAAGTGATAGACTCACATCGACGCAACTTTATTATGGGTACAGACATCTATTTCATTAGCATGGCGGCAAGGGAATTGGGCATGCACCCACAGACCCTCAGGAAATACGAGCGCTTAGGACTCGTGCGACCGACCCGTACCATCGGCAGTATGCGCCTGTATTCCGCCGACGAGATCCAACGCTTACGTGCGATTAAGCGCCTCGTTGATGAGCTTCGTATCAACCTAGCGGGCGTTCGTGAATTACTGTCGATTGCCGAAGTTACTGAAAAACTTCGCGAAATAGTGCAGGTCTCTCCTTCCCATCCGGGTCGGGAGCGGGCCCTGCGTCGCGAAGTCGGGAAATTGTCAGAGCTTCTCGGTTTATAGCGCCCTGTTTTTTTTGGCGCTCCCGCTCCGAATTATGAGCTATTTCAGACGTCGATAAATGTATGGAATTCAAAGATTACTATCAAACTCTAGGAGTCAAGAAAACGGCTACGGCGGACGAGATCAAGACCGCTTATCGCGGCCTCGCTCGGAAGTATCATCCCGACATTAGTCGTAACAACAAGTCCGCAGAGACGAAATTTAAAGAAATCAACGAAGCAAATGAAGTAATCGGAGACGCTGAGAACCGCAAAAAATATGACCAATTAGGTAAGAACTGGCGACATTACGACCACGCTTCCGCCGAGACCTCGAATCCGTTCAGCGGTGCAAATCCCACCGGCGCCCGTGACTTTCGCTGGAACGTCGATCTTGGAGGTGGCCCTGGAGGGCGGTCATTATCCGAAGACGAGGTTCGGCAGATGTTTGGTGAACGCTCATTTTCTGATTTCTTTGGCACATTTTTTTCGGGCAATCCAGCATCACATCGTCAACCGAAGCGACCACCGCGCCAGCATCTGAAACAGACAGTTGAACTTAATCTGGAAGAAGCTTATCGAGGCGGACAAAAGCGCTTCTCGATTAGATCTGGCCCTACAATACCTCCACGGACCATTGACGTTCGGATTCCACCTGGCGTGACGCAGGGGTCGAAGATTCGAGTAGCGGGCGAAGGATTTCCCAATCCTACCGGCGGACGAGCCGGGGACCTTTATCTCACCGTGAAACTCCGCCCACATGCCGTTTTTGAGTGCAAGGGGCGAGATGTGCACATGAGTTTCTCTTTGCCCATTCCAACGGCCGTCTTAGGAGGAGAAGTCGCGATCCGTACTCTTTCGGAAGACTCCGTTCGCCTCAGAATTCCTCGAGGCACTCAATTTGGACAAGTATTTCGAGTCAAAGGACACGGCATGCCGCGGTTGGGTCGCCGCTTCCCTCAAGGCGACCTCTACGTATTCATCAAGTTAATCGTTCCCAAAACTCTCAACAAAAGCGAACAAGAACACTATCGCGCATTGTCTTCTCTCGAGAACGAACCCGCCGCTGGTGTCGATAGGAACGACGTGAAGAATGGAGCTGAGTGAAATGACGGACACAAACCTATGAGCCTCGACAAATTGACGGACAATGCCAAGAGCGCGATTCTGGCGGCTCAACAACTTGCCTCTGACGGACACCAAGCGGAAACGCAGCCTGAACATCTCCTTCTGTCCGTAACGAAACAGAACAACGGTGTAGTGCCTCGCCTACTCAAAGAGCTATCAATAGAGCCGAATGATGTCGTTCTAGCTTGCACGCGAGGACTCCAGAAACTTCCGACGACATTTAAGAGTTCCCAGCCACGTGTCTCGCAAACGCTATTAGATGTTATTGAAGACGCCAGACACGAAGCTGACAGCCTCGGTGATAATTACGTCAGCACCGAACATTTTCTTCTCGGCCTCGCGTCCGACACGCCGGTAGAGCCTGTCAGCAAGATCTTGGGTATCTTCAGCCTGACTAAGACCAGAATACGCGACGCCCTATCCTCCTTTCGCGGTTCGACCCGTGTGACCGATACCAACCCTGAAGATAAGTATCAAGCACTCGAACGTTATGGTCGCGACCTCACCCTCCTCGCGGCGCGCGGAGAGCTGGATCCAGTCATCGGTCGCGAAGACGAAATCAGGCGAGTCATCCAAGTTCTGTCGCGTCGAACAAAGAACAACCCCGTCCTAATTGGTGAACCGGGAGTAGGCAAAACTGCAATCGTAGAAGGTCTCGCTCAAAGAATGGTTCGTGGCGATCTTCCCGATGGCCTGAAGGAGAAACGGCTTATTGGCCTGGACATGGCCGCCTTGGTAGCCGGCGCGAAAGTGAGAGGTGAATTCGAAGAAAGATTAAAAGCGGTTCTTCGCGAGGTTACTGATGCTACCGGCCAAATAGTTCTGTTTCTTGACGAGGTCCATACTATTGTCGGAGCTGGCGCCGCTGAGGGTGCTATCGACGCAGCCAACATCTTGAAGCCGATGCTCGCCCGCGGCGAGTTGCACATGATAGGCGCCACCACCATTGATGAACACAGAAAGCACATAGAAACGGACGCAGCCCTGGAACGACGGTTTCAACCAGTCTTGGTTCCGGAACCTACTGTCTCCGATACCATCAGTGTTCTCCGAGGGATTCGCGAACGTTACGAGATTCATCACGGCGTAACCTTCCGGGATTCGGCATTAGTTGCAGCAGCCACTCTGTCTGATCGTTACCTGTCGGGACGTTTCCTGCCAGATAAAGCAATCGACTTAATAGACGAAGCCGCCGCAAAATTACGTGCAGAGATTGATTCACTGCCAGAGGAACTCGATGCACTTGAACGCCAAATCATCCAGCTTGAGATCGAGCGCGAGGCACTGCAACGAGAGACGGACCCGGCGTCTGCTGATCGCTTGCTGAAGCTAAAAAGTATTCTGGCTGACAACAAGGTTAAGCGTGACACCCTGCGGACACAATGGATGAAGGAGAAAGAGCGCGTACAACATTCCCGAGACCTAAAGACTCGCCTTGAGAGGCTCCGACATGAAATCGAGCTTGCACAGCAGTCAGGCGACTACGCCCGAGCATCTGAACTTCAGTATTCTGACCTTCCTGAGCTGGAGGCGCAATTAGCCGGCGAAGATGCTCTGGTCAACGATGTTATATCCGCGAATGGGATGGCACGAGAGTATGTCGTAGAAAGTGACATAGCCGACGTGGTCGCGAAATGGACGAAGATTCCAGTTGCAAAGCTCCTCGAAGACTCCCGCGAAAGACTTCTAGACATGGAGGCGCAGCTAGGCAGTCGGGTCGTGGGACAGCATGAAGCCATCTCGGCAGTATCTAACGCTATTCGCAGAGCTCGCGCCGGACTCCAGGACCCTGATCGCCCATTAGGCAGTTTTATTTTTCTAGGTCCAACCGGTGTAGGAAAAACAGAATTGTGTCGATCACTAGCTCATTTTCTATTTAACGACGAACGAGCCATGATTCGGATCGACATGTCCGAATATCAAGAACAGCACAGTGTGGCACGTTTAATCGGTGCACCACCAGGCTACATCGGACACGATGATGCCGGACAACTCACCGAAGCGATTCGAAGGTCACCGTACACAGTAGTTTTGCTTGACGAGATCGAAAAAGCTCATCCTGAAGTACTTAACATTCTGTTACAGCTCTTGGATGAAGGTCGCCTAACTGACAACAAAGGTCGTACCGCCGACTTTACGAACGCGTTAATCATAATGACTTCTAATCTCGGCAGCGACGAGATCATCAAAGTCACGGCCAGTCTGCCGCCACTTTCTGAAGCGAATGGACGCATCCAAACACGACTTTCTGAGATCCTGAAGTCGCACTTCAAACCCGAGTTTTTAAATCGGATAGATGAAACCATCTTCTTTCACTCTCTGAGTGAGGATGATCTAAAGGGCATTTTAAAGATTCAATTGACACACTTGGAGGGTCGCATCGCTCAGCGGGGACTACAGCTTGCTCTGACGCCAGAGGCAAGACGCCTCCTGTTAACCCAAGGCTTTGACAAAGATTACGGAGCCAGGCCACTCAAACGCGCAATACAACGGCTCATAGTTGACCCACTTGCTCTGGGACTACTGGAAGGGCAATACAACGCCGGTGATAAAATTCTTGGCGAAGTCTTAGGGGAAACGATTCAATTGCACAACCAGAACCTAACGCCCGCGTAACGATTCAGGTCAAACAACTGCTATCCTACTCTGCGTTCGCCCGCTCTGCGGCTTGGAAGCCCACTCGTCCGTGCGCGCCATCACAAAACGGTTTCTTTTCAGAGGCACCACAACGACAAAGGGCAAAAGCTCCTCCCTGAACGGAAAACTCACCACCGCTCATATCGCACACCGTAGCGTCTTCATCTTCAATCAATAGGGGGCCATTATCGCGAACTGTAATCTTTGCCATGTGCCTATCCCATCTTTTGCATCGATGCCAAAAAGTCGGCGTTGGACTTCGTCTTTCCCATCTTATCCAACAACAGTTCCATTGCCTCAACAGGTGACAATGGATTTAGAACCTTTCGTAGAACCCACACTCGATTCAGATCTTCTGGGCCTAACAGCAGTTCTTCCTTCCGCGTGCCACTCTTCTGGATATCGATAGCGGGGAACACTCGTTTGTCGACGAGTTTCCGCTCTAAGTGAATCTCCATATTTCCCGTGCCCTTAAATTCCTCGAAGATCACGTCGTCCATCCGAGACCCAGTATCTACCAATGCCGTAGCCATAATCGTTAAGGAGCCACCTTCTTCAATGTTTCTGGCAGCACCGAAGAAACGTTTCGGTTTTTGAAGAGCATTGGAATCCAAACCACCCGACAACACCTTTCCTGATGGCGGAATCACGGTGTTATACGCCCGGGCCAATCGCGTTACCGAGTCCAAAAGTATCACAACGTCTTTTTTATGTTCGACCAGCCTCTTAGCCTTCTCGATCACCATCTCAGCCACTTGCACATGTCGCTGAGCCGGTTCATCAAACGTAGACGATATAACCTCACCGTCTACTGAACGTTGCATGTCGGTAACTTCTTCCGGTCGTTCATCGATCAAAAGAACAATCAGATATACCTCAGAATGATTGCGGACGATTGCTTGGGCAATATTCTGAAGCAACATCGTCTTCCCAGTTCGTGGAGCCGCAACGATCAGTCCCCGTTGCCCCTTACCAATTGGCGTCATCAAATCCATGACGCGACCGGAGAGATTATTAGGGTCGCCCTCCAGCGTAATTCGTTCCTGAGGATAAAGTGGAGTCAGGTTTTCAAAAAAGATCTTGTCCCGTGCTTGGTCAGGCGCTTCAAAATTAACGGCTTCAACCTTAATCAAAGCAAAATATCGTTCGCCTTCCTTCGGCGGTCGAATCTGGCCGGAAACTGTGTCTCCTGTTTGTAAGTCAAATTTTCGGATCTGCGACGGTGAAACGTAGATATCGTCTGGACCGGGAAGATAGTTGTAATCCGGCGCTCTCAAGAATCCAAATCCGTCCGGCAGGACCTCGAGAACACCCTCCGAAAAAATAAAGCCGCTTTTTTCCGTCTGGGCTTTCAAAATCTGGAAGATCAGCTCCTGTTTACGCATGCCAGAAGCGCCAGCGACATTGAGGTCCTTGGCCACCTGACTCAATTTAGAGATGCTCATCTCCTTTAACTCACTGATATTAAGTGTATTACCACCTCGCTTCGACGAACCTCTCGAATGATTAGGCTTCGCTGACGAATTCTTCTTTGCCTCACCAGCCGAGGAATCCTTTGCGGCAGTAGGCGTAGGCTCACTGACAGGAGGCGTAGATTCACTTTTTTCAGTAGTTTCTTTTGAGGGAACTTTCTCGTTTGTCGCCATAAGGTTGCTGTGTGCTAAAAATATTGAAGGTGTCGTTTAGCCTAGCGGCTGAGATGTGCGGTGGTCCCGCCCGTTTAGTTTTGAAAATTGATGAAATGGTGTTTTGAAGCGGGGAAACCTTTATTAGAAGTTGGATCGAGTATAGGACTCGAAAACAGCCCTGTCAACACCTTATGGCATCTCGCCAATTGCCAACAAGCTACAAGCAATAATTGGCTCAAGACCGAGTTCGCGAGCCCGGCTAATAACTTCTGAACTCTCGGCGCCAGGATTAATCCACAACTCAGGAATTCTTTTCTTCGCGATATCCTCGAGAACGACTAAACCCTCATGCGGCGGAAGATATAGAGTGGCCATGTCTATCTCTATAGGTACATCCAACACCGATGAAAATGCCTCTAGGCCTTCAATTTCAGTCTCGCGCGAATTGATTGGCAACACTTTATAGCCCAGCCGTTGAAATTCACGCACAGCCTTATTTCCGAACTTATGACGGTGAGACGACGCTCCAACAACGGCCACAGTCTTCATCTTGATGGCCTCTCCTGTTTCGACCTAACTCGACTCAAGTACAGGCACTGCCACAGAAAGCCAGACAAGCGAGTATAGCTTGTATAGAATTTCAAGTACGTGGGGAAACTCGTCGCTGCACTAATCGCCATTACGGTTCTCACATTCTTAATAGGACTCGGTTCTCCTTCAATTGCAGATTCCGACGAGGCATTTTACGCCGAGAGCGCCAGAGAAATGGTGGAGAGCGGAGACTGGCTCACTCCTCACTTTAACTACGTCTATCGCTTTGAGAAGCCTGTTCTTTACTACTGGCTCGCGGGTCTCTCATACTTAACACTAGGCGTCAGCGAGATGGCGGCACGTCTTCCATCGGCTTTCGCCGGACTGGGCTTAACCCTAGTTACCTTTTTCGCTGCACGACGTTGGTACGATGATTCAACAGGGTTCTTGGCTGGTGCTATCACCGCAACAAGTTTCGGCTATGTTGCCATGGCACGACAAGCTCTTCCGGACCTGACACTCGCATTTTTTGTCACTTTGACCACATGGGCTGGCCTGAGACTTTGGGCCGACCAATCGTTGGTCGGTAGCCCACAAGAGTCTGACTCAGGCAAACGAGGTCTGTGGATTTTCATAGTTGGATTAGGAATGGCTAGCGGCATTCTTGTAAAAGGACCGTTAGGCATCATACTTCCTTGCCTTGTCGTAATCCCACTCATTGCGTGGCAATCCAGAACACTGAAACGCAAACCACAGCTTCATATTCGCGAGCTTGCACTGTTGGCACTAACCATAGTCGTCTTTGCTGCGCCCTGGTACCTATTTATGACTGTCCAACACGGTACTGAATATCTTGACCGGTTCTTTCTAACAGAAAACTTTGACCGATTTACCACCGCACGTTATAACGCCCCGAGACCCCTTTGGTATTACCTGCCAATAGTGATTGCTGGAATTTTCCCGTGGTCGCCATTTCTGTTGCCTTGGATTCGCGATCTCTTCATTTCGGCTCGCAGACGCGTAATCCTCACTGGAACCAATCTCCAGCTCGTATGGTGGACTGCTGCCCCGATCCTCTTCTTCAGTCTTTCTATTGGCAAACAACCCCGTTACATACTTCCTGTACTTCCGCCCTTGGCAATTCTGCTCGCGTCGTATCTGCGATCTCAAATTTCAAACAAAAAGCCAGACCTCCTTTTCAAAATCAGCGTCGCAATAACGGCGACCGTTATTTGTGCGATCGGCATTCTCGTTTACCGCACCTCGCCCCTTCTTCCCCAATGGCCGGTATCGTTAATCACCGTGTTATCAACATTTATCGTGCTCTCAGCGCTAGGAGTCTTCCTCAGCATGACGCGCCCAAGTCTTGTACCTGCCGCCATCGTAAGCGCATCCATCGTAATTACATTAGGAGCTCATCTCGTGGTCCTATCGTCGCCAAGCGATGACCCCGTTAAATCAGTTGCCAATATTGTGAACACATCCAGAAACGCCGGAGAGCCCTACGGGCGCTACAGAGTTCTACACCGAAATCTTATTTTCTATACAGGAGAATCATTCACCGAGCTGGGTATTAAGCAGGCAGTAACCGACTTTCTCGGGTCCACTGATCGGGTATTAGTTGTACTTCCTCATGAGGATGTGCTGCAACTCGAACGCGAAGGACATCCAATTCGACGCCTTGGCGAGGTTCAATACCTTAACACTGGCGGCCTAACATTCCAGACGTTATTGAATCCAGACCCGAATCAATATCTAGAAGATATAGTCGTTATAGACAATAAACCTGGATTGCAGTGAATGCGCCCTGACCGCACGTTGGCCATATCGTTTCTCCGCTCACTCCAAGACATCGTCGGCTCCAGCAATGTATTAAATGACCTAGAGAGGCGAAGTTCCTATGGTGTCGATGCTTTAGGAATTGGTCGGCCCGCGGATGCTGTAGTTCTACCCAATTCAACCGATCAAGTAGCCGGCGTGCTAAAACTCTGTAGTGCCAACGACATCAGCATTACGCCACGTGGTGCGGGCACCGGTTACACGGGAGGGGCGGTTCCTGTTAATGGAGGAATCGTTCTAGCGCTAGATCACTTCAACAAGATCATCGAATTGGACAGAAGAAATCTTCTAGCGGTTGTCCAACCGAACGTCGTCACTGGGACTCTACAACAGGCGGTTGAAGAACTTGACCTCTTCTATCCTCCAGACCCGGCGAGCCTCAACCATTCCGTAATTGGCGGCAATGTCGCTGAGTGCGCTGGTGGACCGAGAGCTTTCAAATACGGTACGACAAAGCGTTACGTACTCGGACTCGAAGCAGTTCTTGCCAACGGCCAAATCATCCGAACCGGCGGCAAGTCAGTAAAAAACGTAGTCGGCTACGACCTAACGAGCCTGCTGGTTGGCTCTGAAGGGACCTTGGCGATTGTCACTGAGATCATCCTAAGACTGATTCCTCGACCGAAGTCACGAAGCACACTACAGGTAGATTGCGAGTCGATCGAGCAGGCCATCGCGGCCGTCGATGCAATTGTTGTTGCCGGTGTTATTCCAGCGGCACTAGAACTGATCGACGGCGACTGCATTAAGGCAATGGAGTCCTATCAAAACTCTCGAGCCCCCTCTGGTCTGGGTGCAGCACTCTTGATTGAGGTCGACGGCATGCCTACTGCCGTCGACGAAGAGGCGACCCAGGTAATCCAAGCTTGTCAAGCCGTAGGACTCGAAGCTAGAAAGGCGCACACGCCAGCAGAACGGGAACGCTTATGGGATGAACGACGTAATTTGTCATTGGCACTTCGAGCTCATGCTCCGAAGAAATTGAATCATGATGTTGTTGTTCCGAAAGGACGTATTCCTGAACTATTTGAGGTAATCCAACGACTGAAGACCACCTACGATCTACAGATACCCAGCTTTGGTCACGTTGGAGATGGAAACATTCACGTAAACATTTTGCTAGATCCCGACAATCTCATTGAGCGTGAGAGAGCTGAGAACGCAGAGGCCGAGCTCTTCCAAGCTGTCGTCGGGCTAGAAGGGTCAATCACCGGCGAACACGGCATTGGATTCTCTAAGTCAAAATTCCTAGAACTTGAACTCTCTGATCACACTATCGAAACGATGCGCGGTCTCAAACGAGCCTTCGATCCGAGAGGCATTTTAAATCCTGGAAAGATCTTTCCCGAAGAACGAAACGAAGTATCGGTCGATCCAGTTTCGCTTTGACTTCAACTCTCCCTGACTAGTGCCGTAGATATACCGAGCCCAACACTGACAACTTACTCTTCTTTCAATCCTGCTATAAAGCGAGAAAATCGATCCATGCCCTCTTGTAGCTGCCCCATTGAAGCGGCGTAGGATATTCGAAGAAAGCCCGGGGCATCGAATGCTTCACCAGGAGTAACGGCGAGGCGACCATCCTGAAGTAATGCCGCCGAAAATTCCAGAGATGTTCGCAGAGAACTTGGCGACAGAAGCTGAGAAATATCCGGGAAGACATAAAACGCTCCGCCCGGCACAGCACATGAAATTCTAGAGTCTTTGTGAAGCCGCTCGATCATCCAATCCCGCCGCGCCAGATATTCGTCTCGCATGCGTCCCACGCACTCTTGCGGCCCCGTCAAGGCCACAACAGCTGCCCGTTGGCTAATCGACGAAGCGTTCGACGTGGACTGGCTCTGAACATTGCTGCACGCATCAATCAACTCTTTCGGCCCCATTGTCCACCCACATCTCCAACCCGTCATGGCATATGTCTTTGACAGGCTCCCCACGATTGCGCAACGGTTAGGCATAATCTCCCGAAGCACCGCCGGCAGATTATGTGGCGTATCGTCATAAACCAACCGGTCATAACAAAGGTCAAGGGTTATCCAAATATCTCTATCTTCGACCGCCACAGCTATTCGCCGAAGGTCCTCTTCTGAAATAAGCCCCCCAGTCGGATTGCAAGGCGAATTAATCACAATCATCCGTGTTCGCGGTGTCACCGATTCGAGTATCTGCTCTGCCCCAACCTTGAACCCATCTTCTAGATGAGTTCGCACTATCGTCACCTCCGCCCCGACCATTCTTACTTGGTCCACAATGGTCGGCCACCCAGGAGCATGAACAATCACCTGATCTCCGGGATCAAGCAAGGCCATTGCCACGTTGAATAAAGCCTGCTTCCCACCGGCTGACACGATGACATTCTCCGGGTTGCACGCTAGGTTGCAATCTTGCGAATAACGGTGACAAATCGCCTCTCGCAACTCCACGACACCAATATTTCTGGTGTACTTCGTAAAGTTATCGTCCAGCGCTGCCTTCGCTGCCTCTTTGATGTGCGCAGGCGTATCGAAATCAGGCTCGCCAGGCCCAAGATTAATGATGTCTATGCCCTCAGCCCGAAGAGCTTCTGCTTCCTGTGCAACTTTTTGAGTCGGAGACAAACGAATTTGACGGACGCGCTGCGAAAGTTGATCTCGAGTCATCTTTTTCAGATCCTAGTCAGATTAATCTGAAATTCCACTCGATGGGTTAACCGTCTTGACGGGGCGACGACTCCCGCAGCCGTTCTTCAACTGATGGGGGCACGAGACCGCTCACCGAACCCCCTAACGAGAATATCTCTTTGACTAGTCGAGAACTGACATATGTATAAGGTTCGGCCGGCATCATAAAGACGGTTTCTATGTCTGAACTCAATCGCCGATTCATAAGTGCCATCTGCATTTCGTACTCAAAATCAGAAATCGCACGGAGACCTCGCACAATGACACTCGCGTTTCTCCGATGCGCATAGTCAACTAGTAATCCACCAAAAGTATCCACTTCCACATTCTCTTGTTCGCGAAAAACTTCTTTCGCGTGTTCTAGGCGCTCATTCACAGTGAAGAAGGACTCTTTTTCAACATTCTCCAGAATTGCGACCACGATCTGGTCAAACAACCTAGCACCTCTATGAATGATATCTACGTGACCGTTGGTGAGGGGGTCAAACGACCCCGGATAAACCGCAAGGCGGCCAGTAGTTTTATTCATCGCACGCCTTCTTCCTCAACTGATAGAAGTCCAATACGCTATCACCCGACTTTAAACTGCGTACTGGGTTTAAATCGGCAGAGTGCTCTACCGAGACCCTCCTTGAGCGCTCTAATACGATCGTTCCATTCTCTCTTAGGCTTCGTGTCATCGCCGACAGTATGGCACCAATCTCTGGGGCCTCATAGGGAGGATCGAGAAGAATAAGGTCAAAGGCCTCTCCCAACTCTTGACGGGTGGCCACCGCGGGCAGACTGCCCACTACTAACTGTGCAACACCGAGAAGGCCGCACAACTCAATGTTCCGTTGAAGATTGACTGCTACCCTTTCGCTTCGTTCGACAAAGACAACTTCGGAAGCTCCACGACTCAGGGCCTCAATACCCAACGCTCCTGTCCCTGCACATCCATCAAGCACCCTTGCGCCAACGAGACGGCAATCCAAGATGTTAAAAAGAGTTTCACGTAAACGGTCGCTGGTCGGTCGCACCATGCGCCCCGGAAGCGTGGCCAGCCGGCGCCCCTTCAATCTTCCTCCGATTATTCTCAACCCAGTTGGCATGCCGTCACACCCTCATCCAATTTATCGTCCTCAGGCAGTCAGTTCATATTATCTGCGCAGACTCTTTGTCTAGCCCACATCGACAAGATGAAACCGTTCAGCCCAAAGTTTCTGCCAGCCCTCCGTATAAACGCCCCGATTGCCCGGCTGCGCAAGCCATTTAATTGTCGCTCGTCTCGCGTCCTCCATAACTTTATGATCTCGGAGAAGATCACCGACTCGCAAAATCGGCAGTCCGTGTTGGCGAGTCCCGAAGAAATCGCCAGGACCCCTTAAGAAGAGATCTCGCTCAGCCAATTCGAATCCATCTATTATGCTAGCCATTGCTTCCAACCGAGCACTAGCCACCTCGGTCAGCGGTTCTTGATACAGCAGCACACAATACGCCTGATGCTCTCCTCTTCCTACGCGACCTCGAAGTTGGTGAAGCTGTGACAGGCCAAATCGCTCAGCATTTTCAACGACCATTATCGACGCATTCGACACGTCCACTCCAACTTCGATCACTGTCGTCGTCACCAATAGATCGACCTCATGGTCAACGAATCTTCTCATCACTTCCTCACGATGTGATGAAGACATACGGCCATGCAAAAGTTCAATCCTTCGATGGCTAAACTCGCGCTTTCGAAGGCGGTCAGCCATTTCCTTTGCTGCATTCAAGTCGGACTTCTCTGATTCTTCAACTAGTGGATAGACGACATAAGCCTGTCGACCATTCTCGAGTTCGGAATCAAGCAAGGAATACACGGTCCTCCGCTCGCTCGCCTTCACGACCTTCGTTTTCACAGGCTTTCGACCAGGGGGCAACTCACGAATTACGGACACATCAAGGTCTCCATAAATCGTCAAGGCCAGCGTGCGAGGAATAGGAGTCGCCGTCATAACCAAAATGTCAAGATTAAGGCCCTTCCCTCCCAACGTGGCTCGCTGAATCACCCCAAACCGATGCTGCTCGTCGATAACAACCAAGCCGAGTGATCTAAACTTCACCGCTTCCTGCACTAACGCATGGGTACCAACGACCAAGTCTGCGTCGCCGGCCTCCAGTGATTCCGACACAGCACTTCGTTGGGACAACGTCATGGCACCAGTCAATTTAACCACTCGAAACCGTGAACTTTTGAGAAGGCGTGACAGATTGAAATAATGTTGCTCGGTCAGTATTTCTGTGGGTGACATCACCGCCACTTGATAGCCGTTCTCCATAACTACTAACGCCGCCAGAAGAGCGACAATCGTTTTGCCCGAACCGACGTCGCCCTCTAGCAAGCGATTCATAGGCTGTGGACTCTGAAGATCGGAGACAATATCCTTCAATGACTGTCTCTGCCCGTTGGTCAACTTAAACGGCAAAACTGACAGCGCCGACTTTCGGATTCGGTCGTTCACGACAACTTGTCGACCTTTCTTCCGAACTTCCGTCGACTGCCGACGTAACCCAAGACCCAGCTGAAAAAAGAAGAACTCCTCAAAAATTAATCGCCGTTGTGCTTTTGTCGCGAAATCATTCAAATCAACAATCGAAGTGTCTATCGGAGGAAAATGAGCATCGATGAGTGATGAACACCTATCGCTGAAACCGTGGGCCTTTCGAATCGACTCTGGAAGAGGGTCTACGATACCGTCTGTTAAACGCCCTAACGCCGAAGAGATAAGGGTTCGAAAAAGACGCGGACTCACCGAGCCAAGACGTTCGTAGACCGGCACAATGCGCCCTGTATGAATGCCTAGTTTCTCTCCTGTGACCGTTCCATCTACTAATTCATAATGAGGGTTCGTGAACTGCAGTCCACCACTTGTTCGCCTCTCCGGCTGACCATAGACCGCAAGGATTTGGTGAACAGAAAACACCTGCTTGAGAAATGGCTGGTTAAGAAAAACGATGCGGACATTGCCAGAATCGTCGCCTAAGACCATCTCAAAGACGGAGAACCCTTTCCGTCTGGTGGGTCGAACTCCGCAACTGAGAACCTCGCCCTCAATTGTCACCCCTCTTCCTTCTTGCAGGTTGGCTATAGACTCCCTGCGAGAACGATCTTCGTAACATCGAGGCAACCTTAGAAGGAGGTGTTCAACCGTCTTCAAATTAGCTAACGCTAGATCTGAAGCGCGCCTAGGACCTACACCCTTTAAAAACTGCAAGGGGCTTTGAAGGAACTCATCACTGCTCATGAGTTAAGCAGCTTATTGCACAATATCAATCCGGCCATGTTCGACCTTTAGTTCGGCAATTCCGTACGGCAACTCAAACGCTCGCAAAACGTCAATACCTTCGGGCATACCCTCGTTCGAAGTGTAAGACTTCACCAGTTCACGAAATACCGGCGGCGGTAGAGGAAGACCCGATACAGTGAACGTTTCCACACTCACTGTGCCAACCCCGTTCCGGCCAGAAAATGTACCATCGAAACGAACGGGAACCTCGCCTCTGAGATAGCTGAGAAGATCTAAGGCGCCCCCACGTTTGGACTCGTCGAACGCTGAAAAATTGACCACAGCCTCTATTGATACGGCTTCATCTGCACGTAGAGTCACGGTCAGTGACACGACACCAGCATCTTCGGATTCACGAATCCTCTCTTCCAGGTAGGCGTTAATCTCTACCTCTGTCAAGACAACGGTCCCATGACTAGCATTGGGGCCAACAGTGCTGCTTGAGAGTTGCTCCAGCTTGTGTGCCAGCTCGCGAGCGAGCACCGCTGTCGAGGGTTCGCTCTGTGCCTCGCTAAATATTGGGATTCCTGCGAGCAACAGAAAGGCGAGGCTTATGAGCAGACATTTTTGCATTGGCGTCGCGGCGAGTGTAGCCGAGCATCGCTGTAGACGCTAATTTGATCTTCGCTTTTTGTTTGCGTATAGTGGATCAGTATTTCTCTTAGGAGGCTCCACTGCAACCCCTCACTAAGCGCCAGCGACAAATTCTCGATTTTCTTAACGAATTCATCAACAAAAATGGCTACGCACCCAGCTTGGAGGAAGTGGGTCATCGCTTCGGACTCTCATCACTCGCAACAGTTCATAAACACCTGACAAACCTTCAAGAAAAGGGTTTTATCCGCCGAGCCTGGAATAAAAGTCGTTCGGTGGAGCTGGTGACTACCAAGCTAGATTCTCGCGCACTCGAGATTCCACTTTCCGGCAACGTCGCAGCCGGCGCTCCTATAGAGGCGTTAGTCACCACCGAAACTGTTTCGGTGCCCGACGAATTTGTACGCCGTCCCGAAACAACCTACGCATTACGCGTACGTGGCCATTCAATGATAGACGAGCAGATCCGTGATGGCGATATCGTAATCATCGAAGGCCGCCGGACAGCCGACAACGGGGAGATGGTTATCGCTCTCGTTCGTGGATTGGACGTCACACTGAAGAAATTCTATCGAGATAATGGCCGCATTCGACTACAACCCGCCAATGCCATGATTCAACCAATAATCGTAGATGCCGACCAAGTTCAAATCCAGGGGGTTGTAGTGGGTGTTCTTCGGAAATATTAGCCAACTCTCACAGAGCCAATTGACATTTTCTTTCTTAATCACTTTTCCCACGAGCGTCGGAGGTCGAAATGAATGACCGAAAGCAGATAAATTTCACAATCGTACCAGACGAATCAAACGACACGTCGCGAACCTATGCAAATTTTTGTGCTATTGCGCATACCCCATATGACTTCACACTCACGTTCTGCGAAGTGCTTCCACCATCTGACAAAGAGGTTCGCGAAGCGGAAACCGAAAAGGTCTTGCGAGCGCCCGTGAGAGCTCGAATTGTAGTGCCAATGCAATTCGTACCAAACCTAATCTCCGCCCTTCAAGAGCACCTGCGCGCATTCGGTGACGGCACGCCACAAATCGGGCTGAAAGCTCGAGCGCCTCAAGAGGACCCTAAGGATCCGATACATTAAATAGTTTGTAGAAGAACTTTTACATGAAGACTGCCAAAACAAACGCGGGTCTTACTGCCCGACAATTTGTCTCTAAACTCGCCAAACAACATCCTGAGGTATTCACCGAACTTAATTTTAGTACTCCATTCGAATTATTGGTTGCCACCATCTTGTCCGCACAGTGCACTGATAAACGTGTAAACCTGGTCACCGAAAAACTATTCGCTATATATCGCAGTCCTCAAGCGCTAGCTCAGGCCCGAACGGAGGACTTGGAGAAGCAGATAAGGTCAACCGGATTCTTTCGTTCTAAGGCAAGGGCCCTTATAAAAATGGCTGCCTCAGTCGCCGAAGATCATGGAAGCGTTGTGCCGCGCCAAATGAAAGAACTTATCGCGCTTCCAGGCGTTGGCAGAAAGACCGCCAACGTGGTGCTTGGACACGCATTAGGAGTGCCAGGTCTACCAGTCGACCGCCACGTATTACGAGTAGCTAATCGACTAAATATTGCTACGAGCACAAAGCCGGAATCTGTCGAACGTCAACTCTGCGAAGCGCTTCCCAAGAAAAACTGGACCAAAGCATCGGACATACTCATTAGGCACGGCCGACGTATCTGTAAACCAAGGCCACTGTGCTCCGAATGCTGCGTCGCCTCAGATTGCCCTTCGATCGTTAGCGCGACTCGAGAGCCGACAACTAAACTACAGCGGTCCACTCAGCGCGTTACTAAAACGAAGTAATCAAAACTAAATCACGATGGCAAGACGAAAGAAACAACGTCTCGGTCAACATTTCCTAGAACCTGTATGGAGCAAGCGCGTCGTCGACATCCTGCACCCCAAAGCCGATGACGTTATTCTCGAGATTGGCGCAGGTGCTGGATCACTAACTCGAGAGCTTGCCAAAAGCGGTGCCAATATAACTGCAATCGAGATAGACCCGCGCCTGGCCGAACAACTGACACGCGACTTGCCAAGCAATGTGAGGATCCTTAACTGTGACTTCTTAAAACTGAACCTCGACAAAATATTTAAGTGTGACGATCAGCCGGTTCGGATTGCTGGAAACCTTCCTTACAGTGTCTCGACGCAAATTCTTCGGAGACTCCTTTTACTGAGCGCACACGGCACCCGTATCCGAGACGGGGTCTTGATGTTCCAAAAGGAAGTCGCGAAACGTGTGGCGGCTTCGCCTGGCACAAAAGACTGGGGTCCGCTTGGAGTGACTGTTCGACTTAATGCAGATCCCAAGGAGGTACTGACACTACCTCGGGGTGCGTTTCGACCGATGCCTGAGGTTCAATCTTCGTTGGTTTCCCTTCGTTTTTGTCAGCCACCTGTCGAGATATCCAACACAGCTATTTTTACCCGCCTTGTGAACACCTTGTTCAACCAACGTAGAAAGACTGCAGCTAATGCTCTCGAACCTCTGGTACCCGAGATTACAAAAATTTCCACTCAAGACGTCTTTGAGCAAGCTGGTGTCAATCCGAGGCTTCGGCCTGAGAAACTTAAATTGGCGGAACTTGCTGACCTGTCAGAGGTTCTGGCACATTCGGCTTCATAAGCTATGTTATAATTTTGCACGTTTTTTCCTGCAGGTAAACCCAGTTGCCTGCCAAGGCTCGGCCCAACCATCCCCGCCGAGTCACGTGTGACCGACCTCGCCAGGGCGTCGATAGCACGTCGGTATTTTGTTTGGTTTGTACTCAGTTACAAATTTCGCTTTAGTTAGATTGGCCAGCAACCGAGAAGCAGATCAATGATGCAACCCTCCTCAGAACGAGAACCGTCACTTGAGGTCATCCCGCTAGGAGGGCTTGGCGAATTTGGAATGAATACCATGGCTGTATCGAGCAATGGCACGACTATCCTGATTGACGCAGGTGTCATGTTTTCAGGCATGAATCATTTCGGGGTTGATCTGGTCGTCCCAGACCTCACTCATCTTCGGGATTCCGACCAACGTCTCGCAGCTCTCTTCTTGACTCATGGGCACGAAGACCACATCGGAGGTGTTCCGTATGCATGGGACCTGCTCGATGGCCCCGTTTATGGAACGAATCTCACTCTGGGATTATTAAAACCAAAGCTGTCTGAGCACGGTATAGACACAGAAGGCAAACTCGTCCCAATTGAACCTGGTGAATCGGTAACCTTGGGCGCTCTCGAGATTGAATTCCTCAGAGTCACCCATAGTCTGCCCGACTCCGCCGCCCTTGCGATTCACAGTACAGCCGGAACAATTGTCCATACGGGCGACTATAAAATCGATCGAGCGCCTCAAGATGGAAAACCGATGAACCTTGAACGCTTTAACGATCTGGGACAGGCAGGCGTCTTGGCCTTATTCGGAGACTCGACAAATATCGATCGCCAAGGTGTAACAGGTTCCGAGTCCGATATTACCGAAGCGTTTGAAGAGATCATGTCTACAACCGCTGGAAAATTGGTGGTGGCGACGTTCGCTTCAAGCCTCCACCGCGTTCAGTTGCTATTGGATCTTGCTACCAGACTTAACCGAAAGGTTGTTTTCGTCGGTCGCAGCATTAAACAGAATACCGAGATAGCGGTTGAGCTTGATCACCTATCGATTCCCTCGAATCTCGTCATTTCTGAGAGCGACCTTCCCAACTGGCCACCGGAACAGATTCTGTGTCTGGCTACCGGATCTCAGGGCGAAAGATTTTCAGCTCTATCACGTATTTCGCTAGACCAACATCCAACGATTAAATTGTCGGCCGGCGATGTTGTTGTATTTTCAGCCCGTTCAATCCCAGGCAATCAACGAGCTATCGCGAACGTAATGGACAACATAGCTCGTCGAGGAGCCGACATAGTGCAAGAGGACGACAAGACTGTGCACGTATCAGGTCACGGTAGCGCCGATGAGTTGCAGTCAATGCTCTCTCTCACAAAGCCAAAATATTTCATTCCTATTCACGGCGAATACCGATATCTGGATCGCCATGCACGCGCTGCAAAACGGGCTACAAATGGCACCACCGAAATCTTCTTGCTCGAAAATGGAGACCGTCTTTGCTTTGACACCTCCGGAGCCTGGTTGGGACAAGCAGTTCCATCTGGTCGAGTACTGATCGACCAGACTCGAACCGGAAAGGTTGTCGACCGAGTTCTAAAGGATCGTCGACGGCTCGCACGTAACGGCATGATTGTTCTGGTTATTGCCGTAAAGAAAGGGAGTCGCCAAACCATTGGCGAACCCACGTTGATTACTCGTGGATTCGTCGATGACACTTCCTTGATCTCACTAAAAGAAAAAATCTTTCTTTTGGTCTCTGACCGGTTCAAGAGCCTCGAAGTTCTGTACGACTCAGACAACGCAACTATCCAAGAAGCACTTAGAACAGAGCTGCAACAACTTTGTCGCAAAAGAACTGGATTTAGTCCTATGTTTTTGCCCGTCATCGTGGAGATTTAGCAGTGTTCTCAACCGCCGTCTCTCGACGCGTCAGTGAATTCCTGGGTGTGGTCCTATTCGCAGTGGCCTTAGTGTGGTTGATCGCATTGGCAACGTTTGATCCACAAGATGCCGTTTGGTTTTTTAACACCGGCGGCACCGTGCCTCCAGCAAACTTCGTAGGGCAAGTCGGTTCGTTTCTAGCAGAAGTGTCGTTTCAAACTGTCGGTTACGCCGCTTACCTCATTCCTATTTTTCTACTGGTTTTTGGTTGGCACTACTTCTGGTGCCGGACGATCGACGCGGCCTACACTAAACTGGTCGGTTTCATTCTTCTCGCGGGCTGCACTGCTTCATTTTTGAGCCTTGCCTTCGGCACGATTGATCTCTCAGAAAACACCTTTCAAGCAGGCGGCTATCTCGGCGACTGGCTCGCCGACACCCTCGCGCTCTATCTCAACCGGACAGGCTCCGTAATTGTTGTTTTCACATTGTTATTTCTCTCAATTATCCTTTCTACTCAGTTTTCTTTTGGCCGCCTGTTTACGTCGTTAGGACATTATGGGAGACGCTGGAACACAAAGCTTCTCTCCGCCGCGCGGCAGTGGGTAGGCAAGCGCCAGCGAGACCGAGAACGAGCCGGAGCGATACGAGACATTCTAAAGAAGAAGGCTCTCTTGACCCTAGGCAAGACAGAACCGCCGACTGATCCTCCCGTTCTCAAATTCGATCCTCAAACTCCACCTGAGGACCCCAAGAAGAAACGAAGACCGGAACGGCCAATTTCCCATGTTCCGACAACCGGCCCACCGCCTCAATTGCCGTTTAATGGGCCGGCTAGTCCCCCTAAATCATCTCAAAACGGACCATACAGTCCGCCGCCGGCCGCGCTTCTTGATTCTCCCAAGACTGAACAGAAGTTCGACGACCGGTTGCTGATGGAGAACGCAAAGCTTCTCGAGGAGAAATGTAGCGAGTTTGCTGTCGAAGGGGCCGTCGTGCAAATCCATCCTGGACCGGTAGTAACGACTTTCGAATTCAAACCCGAAGCCGGAGTCAAATATAACAAGGTAACCAGTCTTGCTGAAGATCTTTGCCTTGCTCTGCAGGCCGACTCGGTGTTCATCGAGCGAATTCCTGGAAAATCAACCGTAGGAATTCAAATTCCCAATAGAACGCGTGATCAGATCTCTCTTCGTCAACTTCTTGAATATGACGTGTACGGTCGTTCAACTTCGAAATTGACACTCGCCCTAGGAAAAACTATTCACGGCGAACCACTCGTTAGTGATTTAGCAAAAATGCCGCACCTTTTAATCGCTGGGGCCACCGGAACCGGCAAATCCGTTGCAATGAATGCGATGCTCACGAGCATTCTATTTCGGGCGACACCATCCGATGTTCGCCTCATTCTCATTGACCCGAAACGTCTGGAACTCGGGATGTACGAAGACATCCCTCACCTGCTAACCCCAGTAGTCGTCGACCCAAAGAAAGCAGCCAATGCCCTCCGCTGGGCTGTGCGCGAAATGGAAGAACGATATAAACGGCTCGCCTCTGAGGGCGTAAGAAACATTGATCAATACAACCGAAACGTGAATCTCCGGGCGCAAGAGCGAAAGAAAACCACCTCTAAGCCGGACAGCGACATCCTCGAAAACGAATACAAACCGCTCCCGTACGTGGTTCTTGCGATAGATGAACTGGCTGACCTCATGATGGTCGCAAGCAATGAAGTAGAGGAATCCATAGCCAGACTTGCTCAAATGGCCAGAGCCGTCGGCATTCATTTAATCCTAGCCACTCAACGCCCCTCAGTGGACGTTATCACCGGATTAATTAAGGCGAATCTTCCTTCCCGCATCGCTTTCCGCGTGTCCTCCAAGGTGGATTCTCGAACCATTCTCGACGCCAATGGCGCCGAACAATTGCTCGGAAAAGGCGACATGCTCTATCTTCCACCAGCGTCTTCCCGCTGTATTCGCCTCCACGGTCCGTATATCTCAGAACAAGAAACGGCCCGACTTGCCAGCTTTCTCAGACGACAGGGGCAACCGGGTTACGATGAAACCATTACGGCCGACGACAAGGCACCGGAAAATATCGAATTTCAACGTGACGATCTCTACGAACAAGCCTCGAAAATCGTTGTGACTAGCGGCCAAGCTTCAATTTCTCACCTCCAGCGTCGTCTTCGAATCGGATTCAGCCGGGCAGCTCGTCTCGTTGACATGATGGAAGCGGACGGCCTAGTTTCCTCAGGCACAGCGGGTAAACCCCGTGAACTTCTTGTTAAACCCGATTATTTTGAAGAAATAGACCTCCAACCTCGCTAAGCCTCGCTGCACCTTCGTCCGATAACACCATAGACAAGACAATGCGGATACCATCCCGAACACTCAACCTATTTGCCGTCTTCACGACCGCCTCTCTTCTAACCCTCTCAAACGCGGCAACCGGGGAGGCAGAAGAAGGCACCGCACAGTCGTTATACATAGAAGCACTTGCGAGTGAGCGAACATTGAGGCAACCCGGATCACTCCCGACGGTCGATGAACTCCGCGCCATCATTGCCCAATACGAGCATGTCTTCACTGAGTTCTCCCGTAGCCCCTTCGCCGATCACGCTCTCTGGCAAGCATCTGGCCTCGCTACCAAAGCCTTTGAGTACTATGGCCACACGAAGGACTACGACAAAGCGTTACGACTGCTCACACATCTATCGACGAACCATCCCGTCAGTCAATTTTTCGATCGGGTACCCGAACGGCTGAATCAACTAACCGAACTCGGCCAAATAGCGCGTCTGACTGGAATTACCCACGAATCTCTCCAAAACGTAGACCGAATAACGATTGCTCTAAATAGGGCCGTTTCCTTTCAATCCGAATACCTCGACAATCCTGACCGCTGGTTTGTAGATTTCGTCGACACTAAACTGACTGCTTCTGTCGAACGCACCGATACGATCATCAAACCGGATCCTAATTCAGTCTCTTCCATACGCATCGGACGTCACCCGAATAACACCACCCGAGTCGTCCTTGACCTCACAAACCAGGATAATTGTCACAGCTATACACTGTACGACCCATTCCGCGTGCTCTTGGACTGTGTACAAACCAATCCACTGAAACAGATCGACCATCTTGCATTAAATCACCTATCCCTCGTCGAGTTCGTCGATCAATTTACAATTGGCGTACAAATACCTTCTAGTCAACTCAACGACATCAATCCGTCGTTTGATGGGTCTGCCGCCCAGCCAAAAACAGATGAACCGCTTTTAAACCCCGCAACACGAACTGGTCCAGAAAGAAATCTCGACGGAAGCTACTCCATGGCCAGACAGTTGGGCCTCGGAATCGAAAGAATTGTCATTGATGCTGGACACGGTGGTCACGATCCCGGGGCGGTCGGCGGTGGCATGACCGAAGCCGCTGTAGTGCTCGATCTCGCACTCCGTCTCGAACAGAGATTCGCAACGACTCGACCAGATCTTGAAATTGTACAAACCCGAAGGACCGACCGTTATTTGCCTCTTGACGCAAGGACAACGTTAGCGAACCGAGTTGGTGCCGACCTTTTCTTATCTATTCATGTGAACGCCAGCGAAAACAAGGTAACCCGGGGCATTGAAACCTATTATCTTGACTTCGCCCTCGATCACGATGCCGCGAATTTAGCCGCCCATGAGAACATCGATGGGATCAATAGAATGAACCATCTTGATAGTCTGGTTTCCACGATAGCCCTGCGGACGAAACTCGACGAATCCCGGCAATTCGCCGACACCATCCAACACGCTATGATTCAGAAACTCAGAGCTGTTGATCCTGAACTTCCTAATCTGGGTGTCAAACAAGCACCGTTCGTCGTCTTGATAGGCGCCAACATGCCGAGCGTACTCGCCGAGGTATCTTTTCTAAGTAACGAACACGACGCGACCATGCTGTCCACCGACGCGTATCGCGATCTAATCGTCGATGCCCTTTTCACGAGTATCCTTCAATACGAGCGTTCACTGAACGCAACGACCCTCGTTGCTCAGGCCGAAGCCCCAGCGATCCAATAATCTAATTACACCTAGAGCTCCGGAGATCTAGGCGAAGACGGAGCTGATGCATCCAAACCCAACCGAGTCGCATCCGTTTCGAATGTTGCCCCATCACCTTGTCCGCGCCGTCGGCGCAAGACGATCAAGCAAGCTCCGAATATAAGGCCGAGCGCGAGAGCCACTCCAACCAAGCTGACCACCACCGCAGCAATACCGAGGAGCACATCAGTAATCGTCGTCGTTTCGGATGGCTCAGTGACGACTTGATAAACCGTTATTGGCTGCAACATTGTCAAACCTCAGGCGATGACTTCTCCAACGACCACTCTTTACTCGTAGCCGCCAATTCGGTCAGGGTGCTGACCATAACTCCAGTTGCACCTTTTACTGTGCCCGGCTTCGATTCCTCGAGCCACGCGGTTCCCGCAACGTCTACATGCGCCCACGGTAATCCCCCCGTAAACGCTCGAAGAAAGGCCGCTGCAGTACAAGCCCCCGCCGCTCGACCTCCGATATTCGCCAAATCCGCGATTTCTGACTTCAGCTGATCTGTGTAGTCGTCATATAGAGGCAGTTGCCACACCCGTTCTCCACCGCTATCCGCTGCGCGTTCAATTGCCCGAACCCAGTCATCGGGTTGTCCAAACAAACCACTGGCAGCCTTTCCCAACGCAATCACACAGGAGCCCGTCAAGGTCGCCACATCCACAAGATGAGTTGCCCCTAATTGCTGCGCGTGCCACAGTGCATCACCTAGAATAAGACGGCCTTCTGCGTCGGTATTGAGTACTTCGACAGTTTTTCCGCAACCACTGACCAGAACATCGCCAGGCCTGATTGCCTTCCCGCCTGGCATATTTTCAACCATCGGCACAATGCCGATAACTCGAATTGGCAGCTGCAATGCAGCAATCGCCCGCATTGCACCGACAACGGCAGCTCCGCCACCCATGTCGTGCTTCATCTGGTCCATATCTGCCGAAGGCTTAATAGAGATGCCTCCCGTGTCAAACGTTACCCCCTTGCCAACCAAAGCAAGCACCGGGTGACTCGGCGCATCGCTGGGGTTGTGTTTCATAACCACTAATCGAGGGGGCTCCGCGCTTCCTTGGGCCACGCCCAAAATCATGCCCATACCCAACGACTTTATTGCGGCTTCGTCGAGCACTTCCACCTCTACGCCTTGATCACTCACGATAGCTCTGGCCCTCTCTGCGAAAACTGTCGGAGTCAACAGATTAGGTGGCTCATTGGATAGTTCGCGGGCAAGATTGCCTGAGGTCCCAATAGCTACTCCCCTTTTAACACCTTCCGCAACAGGCGTTTCTCCGCTCTCGCCACATAACACATTCAGTGAAATCTCCTCGCCATGAGGCTCGTCCGGTCGGTCTTCAGTTTTGTACCGTCGATTATCGAAACTGCCAAATAGCATGCCTTCGGTAATCGCCTGGGCAAAACCGTTTACATCGATCTCACCGCGAACCAAAAATCCAACTTCTCGAATTTGACTCGACCTTGCTGTCATCACAATTTTCGCGGCAGCCGGCCTCCATCCCATCGAATCCTTTGAACCAACACCCACTAGGGCGACACGACGCGCCTTCCAGGCGTCACCGATTACCGGAGTGATAAAACAGTCCTTTCCATTCGGGTGAAATTCGCCCCGAAGTATCGCCTGACCGACCTCTCCGCCAGTAGCAGCATCAAGTTCGGAAAAAAAACTCGTCTCTGTTGTCTCCCCCTCAAACACCGGCACAACGATCAACTCGCATTCGATGCTAGCGGGCAAACCCGTATGAACAACAACCGCTTCAAACACATTCTCTGCCATATCAGAATTATACGAGAGCTTCCAAGTTTGGCGTGGAACTCTCTAGGCCTTAAGATAGGCTCATGAGATTCTGGCGGGGTTTATCGACGTTCGAGCGAACACGGATCCTTCCTTCGTTGGAACGCTATCTAATCCTACTCACGGCAGTCGTGTTCGCCGTAGGATTGGCAACAATTAGCACCTTTAGTCACCAACGAAATCAGGACGACGACCCTGAATTGAGATTACGGGCTACGCCACGAGTCGGTTTTCCACCAGCCGAGATACTCTTCATAGCCGAACTCCAGGGCGGTCCAGATGACAACGAAGAGCTTTATTGTGCAAGTGTTGAATGGGACTGGGACGACGACACCAAATCAGAACGGATCCCTGATTGCGACCCTTTCGAGCCTGGGGCGAGTGAGATTCGACGGCGGTTCTCTCAGAGACATACTTTTCAACATGGCGGCGAGTACGAAGTTAGATTAAACCTTAAAAGACGTGGAGACGTCGTTCTCTCGGGGCGAACAACTATTCAGGTAAGAGGCGACATCAGAGGCTTTCGCTGATAATCCGGCGGATTTAACACGTCTCTAGAGCAATCTTCTTGAACTGGCCTTCCACCAAGCGAAACGCGCCGACAGAAGATCCGTCAGACTTGGTCAGAAGAGAGACGATCAAATACAGGTACTCTGTGTAATTTACCTGCTCGAGATCCACGGCAGAGGGAACCGCAACAGAGGACGGGTGCGAATGATACGTCCCAACAACGCTACAACCTTCAATCCTTGCCCGGCGAATGACTGCAAAATGATCACGGGGATCAATCTGGTATCGATTCGGGCTCGGCGTCAGGTTTCTAGCACGGACTCCTTCCTCGATTATGGCTCGACCCCCTAAAAGGAAACCGCAGCACTCATTGGGTGCTGCTTGACGGGCGTGTTCCAGCATACCTTTTACAACACTCCGATAAATCAACATGCCGACTAAGTATCTCTCGAGCGAGTTTGTCTCGGAAGCCGACCCCTCCATTTCGCAGCGGACTCAAAGAGACTTTCGATTGCATTACCTGTCCCAAGTTCATCACGAAGCGAACTTAACTCCTTAATCAATGAGTCTAGTGCCCCACGGATTTCATCTGCGTTTGTAGTGCAAATGTCCCGCCATATGGTTGGAGGACTCGATGCCAAGCGAGTCGTATCGTGCAGGCCTCGTCCGGTAAGGCCTAATCCTTCAGCACCCGCCTTGGTTCCTACGACATGCATTAACGCCGATGCAGTCAACTGGGGAAGATGAGACAAATATGCCAACAGGTTGTCGTGTTCGTTAGCCGTCATAACATGCGGAGTGGCTCCCATCGAACTAACGAACTCTTTTAGCCGACTAACCGCTGCAGCAGGCGAATCGCTGGTCGGAGTAAAAAGCCAAGGCCTTCCGACAAACAGGTCTGATCGCGCGTACGCGATACCACTTTGCGGCGCGCCCCCAAGTGGGTGACCACCGATAAAGGTAAATCTATCTGGCAACCGATCGGCACAGGACACTATGTCTCGCTTTGTACTCCCTACATCTGTAATGATGGCAGGCCCTGAAATGACCTGCTCGAGTTCATCAACAAGCCTCATGTTCTCTTGAACGGGCGCAGCGAGCACTACCAGGTCAGCACCACTGACAACCTCGAGATCGGCAGCCGCGACATCGATAGCATGCTGAACCATGGCTCGCTCCAGCACCTCCTTGTTATCGACTCCGATTACAAGGCCTTTTGGCCAGGTTTGCCTGGCCGCCAAGGCAACCGACCCACCAATGAGTCCCAAACCGATTACTGCGACTCTTTCAAATATCGGTGCTGCTGTTTCATCTCCGCCGCTTTGGATCACTGGGAGACGTCGTTGGTCTTCTGACATGATTTAAAAATGAACAACTAAACCTTTGTGCCCGCTAGGTCTTCCATTTCCGTCGTGGGACGGGTTCGACACAAACACTTCGACCTATCGCAGGAGCAATGATTCGAACCTCGTCCATCAACCGATTAAATTGGTCTGGAAACAACGACTGCGCGCCGTCGCTAAATGCATGGTCCGGGTCAGGATGTACTTCAATTATAAGACCATCAGCCCCCGCCGCAACCGCCGCCCGAGCCATTGGTGCCACCTTGTCACGGATTCCAATGCCATGACTGGGATCCGCCACAATAGGCAAGTGACTCAATTTCTGAATCACGGGAATGGCTGAAATATCCATAGTGTTCCTAGTGTAAGTTTCAAACGTTCGTATTCCACGTTCGCAAAGAATAACGTCGCCGTTGCCGCCCGAAAGAACATATTCCGCCGAGAGTAACCACTCTTCTATGGTCGCCGAAATACCTCGCTTCAAAAGAATGGGCACCTTCACCTTGCCCAACTCTCGAAGCAATGTGTAGTTCTGCATATTGCGTGCACCTACCTGCAAGATGTCTGCATACTTCGCGACCAAGTCGATTTGACTGACATCCATAACCTCGGATACCAGCTTGAGGGCATGATCGTCCGCGGCATTTTTCAGTAATTTCAGGCCCTCATCTCCCAACCCCTGAAAACTGTACGGTGAACTCCGCGGTTTGAACGCTCCTCCTCGAAAAACCTTTGCTCCAGCTTTACTAACGGCATCAGCGGCCTCGTTAACCTGCTCCTCGGTTTCTGCCGAACACGGTCCAGCCATAACGACGACCTCATCCCCACCAATTCTGAGATCGCCTATCGCGACTACAGATCGCTCAGGCTTAAACGTCCGACTCGCCAATTTGTATGGCTCGGTAATCCGAAGCACCTCATGCACGCCGTCCATGACCTCAATAAGACGCGTATCAAAACTTCGATTCCCGCCGACTGCACCTAACACCGTCTTTAACGCTCCAGTCGAGCGATGGACATCAAATTCCTTTTCGACGAGCGTAGAGATCACATGTTGGATCTGATCCTCAGATGCTCGCTCTTCCATAACCACAACCATGCCAAACAACCTCCATACGACTACTAGATCGGCACTCCGACCAAGCGATTATTCTTCTTCTGCCAATCTTTCCAGTCGTCGGTTCTCGTCAATGATTCTTTCAAAGAGGCGGGTAATTGCCTCCGGACCAAGTGGACCTCTATTTTCAGTACGCGCATGTTCTAAAACGGCCACTTCACGCTGGGGCTGGTAGGTTTCCAAACCCGCCTCGGTCTTACAGCGCCCCAACTCAAGAGCACAACTTGCACGGTCGTTCAACAACCGAACGATTTCCTTATCCAACTGGTCAATCCGCCCCCGATACTGACGTAGACGCTCCGTCAGGTCTTCAGTTATCTTTTGTTCGTCTGTCTTCGAATGATCTTGCTTAGCCATCAATTTTGCTCTCGCCGCGCCATTTCAACCAGCGCATTAAACATCCCGGCAATCCAAGCCACTCCTCAGCCAATGCACATAGCGGTGAATCTCGGTAGCCATTTCCCCACTCGTCGCTACCTCAGCGATGCGACTGACCAAGCCACTTCCTACGACGGCGGCATCAGCTAATTCGCCAACCTGTCGAACATGCTCAGGTTGGGATATGCCAAAGCCAAGAGCGACCGGACGTTTCGTAACCTGGCGAATGCGATTAATCATGCCAGAAACCCCCTCGTCCATGCTGTCTTGCTGTCCGGTGACGCCTAATCGAGAAATGGCGTATAGAAATCCCCTGCCCAGTTCTGCCGCACGTTCAATTCTTTCACGGGTAGTCGTAGGGCTAAGCAGAAATATAGGGTCAATATTCGACGCTATCGCGACCTCACGCGTTTCATCCGCCTCTTCAACCGGAAGATCTAGTACAAGCAATCCGTCCACTCCCACATCGGCCGCTCGGGTCATAAATTCACGGATTCCCATGGCCATCACTGGATTAGCATACGTAAACAAAACCAGCGGGCACTCGACTCTCTTACGAACCGTCTCAATCATCCGAAGGCTCGACTTCAGTGTCGTTCCACTCGAAAGGGCCCTCTCTGAAGCTCGCTGAATCGCTGGGCCGTCGGCTAGTGGATCCGAAAAAGGAATTCCTACCTCAATTAGGTCAACCCCCGCCTGGTCCAGCGTTTCAAGAATCAACGCCGAGCGTGACAGGTCAGGATCACCGGCCGTCACATAGGCTATAAACCCAGTTTGTTTCCTTGCCCGAAGTTGAGCAAAAGTCTCGTCGATCCGTGACATTAGGACTCCGCAACCATTCCTGAGCTCTCAATCGCCGCGACGTCTTTATCACCCCTGCCGGACAAATTCACCAAAATCGTTTCATGCGGCGACATCTTCGCCGCCAGCTTACAGGCATGCGACACTGCATGGGCCGACTCTAAGGCGGGAAGAATGCCTTCTAACCGGCACAGCTTTCTAAAAGCTTCGAGCGCCTCACCATCAGAAACGTGTGTATATACCGCTCTGTCCATATCACGGAGCCACGCGTGCTCCGGTCCAATCGCAGCGTAATCCAGTCCCGCCGAGATCGAGTGAGTCGGTTCAATATTGCCATCTTCATCCTGAAGAACATAACTACGAGTGCCTTGCAACACGCCGGGCCGTCCGGTCTCAAAACGAGCAGCGTGCTGTCCAGTCGTCAATGCTCGTCCTCCAGCCTCAACACCAACTAATCCAACATCTCTGTCCTCAACGAAACCGTCAAAGATCCCGAGCGCATTGCTTCCTCCGCCAACGCAAGCGACAACGACCGTCGGCAACGCATCAGTCAATGAAAGAATCTGGGTCCTTGCCTCGTTTCCGATCACCGATTGAAATTCTCGAACCATTAAGGGATATGGATGTGGACCTAAGACTGAACCGAGCAGGTAATAAGTGTCCTGAACATTCGTGACCCAATCTCGCATCGCCTCATTGATAGCATCCTTCAGCGTTCGACTGCCTGAGTCCACGCCCGTCACACTTGCACCAAGCAATTTCATCCGAAACACATTCGGCGCCTGTCGGCGCATGTCCTCAGTTCCCATATAGACTTCGCACGTCAAACCCATAAGCGCGCACGCCGTCGCGGTCGCAACACCGTGCTGGCCCGCCCCAGTTTCGGCAACAATCCGATTCTTGCCCATTTTGACCGCCAATAGGGCCTGGCCCAACGCGTTATTAATCTTGTGCGCTCCCGTATGTGCCAAGTCTTCTCTTTTCAAAAACAGACGGGCTCCACCAATCTCTTCGGCCAAACGACGAGCTTCATAAATTGGCGTTGGACGACCAACATAGTGTGCCAGCAATTCTGTTAACTCGCGCTTAAACGTTACGTCCTCTCTAGCCTCCCGATAGGCTCGTTCCAATGCCTCAATCGGTTCAACAAGCGTCTCAGGAACGAATCTTCCGCCGTACGAACCAAAATACCCACGATCATCAGGATCTCGACGAGCGAAAACCGGAGTAACGAGTGAAGCCTTGTTATCCATAACTCAATTCCCTGCATCCATGTCTAGACGTCAGCCATCGCACTAAAGAATTTTCGCATGAGCTGTTTTGATTTCACACCGGGTTGAGACTCGACGCCAGACGAAATATCAACACCATAGGGTCGAACCATTCGGACTGCCTCAGCAATGTTCTCGGCCCTAAGCCCTCCCGCCAAAAAGAGCCGCCGCCGTGCTGCCAATCGTGCTGCTAGTGTCCAGTTCACGACTCGTCCGGTTCCACCACGCCGAACCGGGTCGTGCGCATCCAGAAGAAGAGTCACCGTTTTCGAAAGCCCGACCAGATCGTCTAAGTCATTTTCATTTTCTAAAGTCACCGCTCTAATCACATCGCCAGTGAGACTCTCACAGAACTCTTCGGTCTCGTCCCCGTGGAGCTGAACTCCGTTCAGTCCCACTTCACCTCTTACTTCTTCGATCCAAGCCCGAGACGCATTCACAAAGACACCCACCATCCCTACGTGGCTGGGCAACGACGCTCGAATTCGTGCTGCGACAGACGGCACCACGAATCTCGGACTCTTATCCCAAAAGACGCATCCAATTGCTGACGCGCCAAGGTCAGCCGCTAACACTGCATCAGCAACACACGTTAAACCACAAACTTTCACCGCAACCATTAGCGCTCGCCTACCTTCGTTAGGCGGAGACGACCCACGAGGTCGCGGAGCGCCATTCCTGGATCATCCTTAGTGACAAGAGATTCGCCTACAAGCGCCCCTCGATAGCCACGCGCCCTTAGTTTCTCCAGATCACTTGAGACCTTAATACCACTTTCGGCTATAGCCACCATATGTTTCGGTATAAGGTCGATCAGCGAAAACGACACCTCTGTATTCACCTCTAAGGTGCGAAGATTTCGATTGTTGACACCTATAATTTCCGCACCAGCTGACACGGCCCTGCTCAGTTCTTCCTCGTTATGAACCTCGACTATCACGGCGAGCCCTAACTGTGTCGCAAGCTTTAATAGGAGAGACAACTCTAAATCGTCCAGAGCAGCAACAATCAACAGGACAACGTCCGCACCCGCCGCTCGCGATTCCCATATTTGATATTCGCAAACAATAAAATCCTTACGGAGAACCGGAACATCTACGACATCTCGCACGGCTCTTAAATGGTCCAATCCTCCATCGAAGAAGGCCGGCTCCGTTAAAACAGAAATCGCAGCTGCACCAGCCGCTTCATATGCAGAGGCGATAGAGGCTGGACGATAATCCTTTCGCAATACTCCGCGCGACGGAGATCGCTTCTTACATTCCGCAATAACCGATAAAACCTTTTGAGACCGCAGAACTTGGCTAAACAGTTCCCCCTGTGGGACTCGTTTCTCAGCTAGCTTCTCCAACAAGCCAAGCGATCGTTGAGTCTTCGCTATCTCAACCGAGTGCCGCGTCGAACCCAGAATCGCCTCGAGCAAATCAGGTTGTATCTCGAGAGATTCCTTATCCCCGTGGGTTTCCATCATCTCTCTCCTCGAGAGACTGCAGCAGACGACCTTAGCTTTCGAGCGACACTTCCGTCCTCAAGAACCCCCCTAGCGATTGCAACTCCTTCTTTAAGCGACGGAGCCCTCTCCATGATGACCAAACCCGCGGCCGCGTTTGCAAGCACGAAATCAGTCGCCGGTCCCGACTCGCCCGCCAATACCCGTCGAGCAATATCCACACCTTCCTGCGGCTCAGATATCTGGAGCGACTCAAGCGAAGCTGTCGGCAAGCCAAAATCCGATGGTTTCAGCTCAAACCGCTCCATCTTGCCACCTTTGCGATACTCCGTAACATAGGTGGGTCCCGCCGTCGACACTTCGTCCATTCCGTTATCTCCATGAACGACCCAGACACGTTCTGAACCGAGCCGACCCAGCGCAGATGCCAAGAGCTCAGACTGTTCCGCACCGGGAACACCAACTAATTGTCGCCGGACGCCCGCTGGATTCGTCAAGGGACCCAACAGATTGAACGCCGTTCGGATGCCAAGCTCACGTCTCGCTGGACCAGCATGTCTCATCGAAGGATGGAAGGTAGGCGCGAAGAAAAAAGCGAAATCCGTTTCCAATAAACATCGTTCGACGACATCAACCGTCGCAGAGACGTTAACGCCAAGAGCCTCAAACAAATCTGCGCTTCCACTGCGACTAGATACTGATCGATTCCCATGCTTCGCCATCCGAACTCCGCAAGCCGCCAAGGTTAGCGCCGCGAGAGATGACACATTAAATGTATTGAGTCCATCGCCGCCTGTCCCGCATGTGTCAAACAGGTCGTCAATCTGATGCGACAGACCTACGCCTACCGATCGCATCGTGCGAGCCAAACCGACAATCTCGTCTAACTGTTCTCCTTTCATTGACAGCGCCACGAGGAAACCAGCGATCTGTGCCGGCGTAGCCCGCCCCTCCATGATCTCTGTCATCACGCTGCATGCCTCTTTCTCAGACAGAGTCTCGTGCTCGCGCAGTTTTTCGATCAGTTCAGTAAACACCTAACACTCCAAGAAGTTCTTAAGCACACCGTGGCCAACCTTTGTCAACACACTCTCTGGATGAAACTGAACTCCAAAGATCGGCCACTCTTTGTGGCGCAACGCCATAACCATTTCTCCGTGTTCCGTTCGGGCCGTAATCTTAAGCGCATCAGGAAAAGGTTCCTGCGCAACCACCAGCGAGTGATACCTACCCACCTCACAAGGGTTTTCAATTCCTTGAAAAAGTCCCTGGCCATCATGGAACACCTGAGACGATTTCCCATGCAACAAGGTCGGAGCGGGGACCACAGATGCACCGAATGCGTAGCCTATTGCCTGATGTCCAAGACATACCCCAAGGATAGGGATCCTTGGCCCGTATACTTGAATTACTTCTACGGCAACGCCGGCCTCTTCCGGACGACCCGGTCCCGGTGAAACGACAATTCGGTCAGGCTTAATATCTTCAACCTGATCCAAGCTGATCTCATCATTTCTTCGCACCACGAGATCAGCACCCAATTCCCCAAGATATTGCACCAAGTTATAGGTAAACGAATCGTAATTGTCGATGACCAGTACCATCTCAAATATCTGTCACTTCCTTAATCTATCCGACCTGGGGTCTGGACCCTGAGCGATCTCGAGAGCCCGAATTAGTGCCGATGCCTTGTCCAGAGTTTCTTGATATTCGGCAGTCGCGACCGAATCCGCCACGATCCCAGCACCAGCCTGAACCGACGCTCTTCCGCGAGACATAGCTATCGTCCTGATCGTAATGCAGCAATCTAGATGACCAGAAAAGTCGAGATAGCCTACTGCGCCAGCATAGATACCCCTTCTCTCAGGCTCCAGCTCCGCGATTATCTCCATCGCCCTGATCTTTGGTGCTCCCGATACTGTTCCCGCTGGAAAGCAAGCCTCCAGCGCGTTTAAGCGATCTCTACCATCGGCCAGTTGGCCTTCGACGCGGGATACCAAATGCATTACATGGCTGTAGCGCTCTAACGTCATATACCGGGAGACCTCTACACTGCCATACTCACTGACTCTTCCTACGTCGTTCCGTCCCAAGTCGACCAACATCACATGTTCCGCGCATTCCTTCTCGTTTCCTCGAAGTTCTTCTGCCAAGCGGCGATCCTCGGCCTCATCACTTCCCCGAGCACGAGTTCCCGCTATCGGATGAGTTTCGACCCGCCTGCCCTCCACTCGCACCAACATCTCTGGTGACGACCCTACGATAGAAAGTTCACCGATCCGCATGAAATACATATACGGCGATGGATTAACATAGCGAAGGGTTCGATATACAGTAAAAGGATCTACGTCGGTTTCAGCGTCAAACCGCTGCGACAGTACCACCTGATAAATGTCGCCAGCTCGAATGTATTCCTGAGCCCGTCGCACGGATGCCTCATAGGTCTCTTGCGTCGTATTCGTCGTCCACTCCAACCGTGAATCCGTTTCCATAGCCATTGATTGGCCAGATTCACTCAGACTTAACTCTTCTTCAACCGCTTGAATCTTTGATTGAGCCCCTTCATATTTCTCCCGCAGGTCACATCCGTCGAACACCGGCGTATTAGCAATTATCAGAATCCGATGTTTAACATGATCAAACGCTAAAACGGTGTCAAAAACCATGAATGCCGCGTCGTCCTGAACATCGTCACTTTCGACGTCAACCGTCCTCCAATGAGGTTCCAGAGAGGGTTCGAACCACGCGGCAGCTTCGTAGCCAAGGAACCCGACTGCACCACCAGAGAACCGAGGCAAGCCATCAACGTCCGGTGATTCGTATTGCGCCATTAGTTCACGCACCACCTCCAAAAAGCTCTCCTCACGCTCCTCGATACCCTCCTGTTTTTCGACGAACACACGACCACCCTTCGATCGGATCACCATAAAAGGGCCTTTACCCAAAAAGGAATATCGCGCTAACTGTTCTCCCCCCTCAACACTCTCGAGTAGAAACGCATGTTCGGCGTCCTTCGTAGTACGTAAAAATGCCGAAACCGGAGTTAACAGGTCCGCCATCACTTCCTTAAATACAGGCACGAGGTTCCCGCGCTCTGCCAGTTCACAAAACTGTTCAAACGAGGTCTCGATGTTCATCACTTTTCAGCTTCCACTTCATCCAGTTTGTCCGCCCGACTCATAGTGCCTAGTCGCGCTTCCGCGGCACGCCGAAAACTATTGGGCGGAGCGGAATGCCCTGTCCACCACTGGAATTGCCGCTCCGCTTGAGAAACCAACATAGCTAGGCCGCCAATCGTCAAACAGCCGGCTGCTCTTGCGTCCGCAAGTAAACGTGTCACCTGAGGGTTGTATACCAAGTCATAGACCAATTTCCCTTTAATGTCATCTCGACCCACGGGACTCCTATTGTTTTCTGGATACGTACCAACTGGAGTCGTGTTTACCAATAGGTCCCAGGTTCCGACCACGGGCGGCATCTCAGAACTCGCTCCGCCGCAAAGTTCAGCAACAGACCTGGCAGCCTCAGCAGCTCTCGCGCAAACGGTTACCTGCGCTCCCTCGTCGACCAACGCAGTCACGACGGCCCGTGCTGCGCCCCCTGCACCCAACACCGTCGCTCTGCAGTTCTCTAACTCTATCCGCCCGTACAGGGGCTCCAAAAACCCAGGCACATCTGTATTCCTCGCGTGCCATCCTCCGTTCTTCATCATTAAAGTGTTCACGGCACCAACCCGCCGGCCCAGTTCATCCACTTTGGCACTCTTTCCAAGCGCCGCTCGTTTATATGGAGCCGTCACACTCGCACCAACAACGTTGAATTCATTCGCAAAACTTTCAAAATCTTCTATGTCGGTCGCTTCGAATGGGAGATAGACCGCATCACGTCGTATCGCTTTAAAACCTGCATTATGCATCGCCGGCGACAGCGAATGTCTCAGCGGCTTACCAAGTACACCGAAGAGTTCAGAATCCCTTCCAAGCGAGTGAATCCGATATTCATCACACATTTCGCCGAGCGACAATTGGCCGGGGGCCACACCATCCCCAGCATACGTCCAGGCCGAATTAAATAGATCAGGCAAGACCCGTGACGTCACACCAGCAGCGCCCATTCCAATAACTATCTGTCGATCATGATCGGCATTCCGCTTCGTAACAGTTCGCAATCTCACAAGATCCGTAAGGCTATGAGTTGCAATCGCAACCTTCGTGACTTCGGCTCCGACTGACCTCATGTCTCGCAATTGACCGTTCAGATCAGTGGGGCAACCGTCGAAATCATGAAGTGAGAGCACAATTCTTCGCCCTCCCTCGGCCTCTATCAATGCCTTAAAATTCGCCCTCCACTCTACATCCACATACTCGGCACCTAGGTCAAACGCCTGAGTCAATAAAAGGCGCCGCTCTTCCTCTGAACCGTCAAATACTCCGCCCTCCCATTTCGGCCGACAGGTAACTACTACCGGAAGCCGGCGGTCCGCTAACACGGCAGCCACGTCGACATTCTTCGCGTAATCCAAGCGAAGCTCCACCATATCCGCGCCATCGACAGCATCCCGGCGAGCCCTTAGCTCATCCGTACTCTCACCGACTACCGTTACACATAATTTCGCCTTCACAATTGACCCTCAAAACACAAAAAGCCCCTCCAACCAACCAGGCTGAAGAGGCTTGTCTGTTCTCGTCTTTTTTTTATCTCTCTAGGTCAAACGACCGTGTCTTGTCCGAGATGACAGCCACCCTCAGCAACCGTTCTAAATGGATCGCAGCATCGCCACTGATATGTAGTGGCCCGATACCTCTGAGACGCACTCTGTCGGACGAGAGAAACAGTCATAATCTTGAGAAGTTACGCTAACAGACGAATCCATATAATGTCAATTTTCGTAGTTCCGCTTGACCATGTAGCATTTCGTCCGCTATAACCATTTCATACGTTGAGTTCTTCAATGAGAGCCCTCGCGCCTCTCCTTCTCGTTTTTCTGCTCGTCAGTAGCCTTATACCACTTCCGGCAGAAACCGCCCGCATGCCTCTTGACGAGATCAAGGCAGGCATGGTTGGTACCGGAATCACGGTTTTCCAAGGTGCGACAAGAGAACAGTTTAACGCTGAGATTCTTGGCGTTCTCAACAATGTAATGGGCCCACAACGCAATCTGATTGTGGCACGACTTACTGGTGGCCCCTTAGCCCAGACGGGTGTAATTCAGGGAATGAGCGGAAGCCCCATATATATTGATGAGCGCCTCGTAGGCGCAGTGTCATATTCCCTAGGCTCTTTTTCCACTGAGGCAATTGCGGGAATTACACCGATCGAGGAGATGGTTGCGACCGATGAGCAGGCCGATTCAACTACACGAAGCAGACCCACAATTGGCCAACTGCCCACTAACCAGGATCAAATCAGCACTCTCGTTCGACGGGTCTTTGACCTAGTCGAACCGTTTGCTCAACGACCGACCGATGTACGGGCTTTGAGTGGCCTACCGGTTGCTGACGCGACCCGTTTGGGTCCATTACTGCAACCCATCGGCACTCCATTAATTCTTAGCGGTTTCACACCTGAACTACAACGCATCCTACTGTCTGCTTTCAACACAACCGGTTTAAATGCCACGATTGGTGGTGTAGTGACCGGAGAAAGTCAAGACGAGGGGATCAGCGAACCGCTTCAGGCCGGAGATGCTATCGGCGCCAGTCTCATTCGAGGCGACTTAACAATGGCAGGCACTGGAACGGTCACGATGGTCGAAGGCGACAGAGTCTATGCTTTTGGACATCCTTTCTACAATCTCGGTCCCACCAGTTTTCCAATGACACGCGCCCATGTCACGACCCTGCTTCCTAGTTTGGCCATTTCATCAAAATTGGCTTCCATTGGAGAAGTCCTTGGAACCATAGACCAGGATCGCGCGACTGGCATCTATGGAAGTTTTGGCCCAGGTCCAACAATGATTCCTGTCAGTATGAGCTTCGAATCACCGGACCGTGAGCTCCAGCGGACGTTCAATTTTGAAATCATCGAAGACAGTATCTTTACACCACTATTGACATTCACGACCGCCTTGAACACGTTTACAACGTGGGCTCGCAGTGTTGGACCGAGCACTTTCGAGGTTAGCGCCATCGCACAGATTAAGGATCACGGAGAAATACGATTCGATGACATTTACTCTGGAGAAGCAGCCGCAGTCTTAGCAGCCTCCGCTATTTCAAATCCGCTTGTAAGTCTTTTTCAGAGCGCCCTGGGTAGCATTGAGATCGAACGAATCGATGTCTCAGTATCCGCCAGCGAAGAGAGCCGAACCGCGACTCTCGAACGAGCTTGGATCGATACAACCCGTCTACGCGCCGGGTCCGAGGCACAACTCAAACTCGTAATCGAAGGCAACGACGGCGAGGAGTTGTTGGAGACCGTCGCCGTACAGATTCCCACCTACGCCACGGGCACATTAACGATAGAGGTGTCTGATGCATCAACCTTGACGGCTCTGGAAAATCAGAATATCAACCGCCTAACCGACGCCGAAACTCTCGACCAACTCATCAGGAAACTTAATCGTATACGTCGAAATAATCGACTCTATGTAAGGTTACTGCAATCCCAACCGGGCGTGTCCGACCGAGGAGAATCGTTACCAGCACTACCGGCGTCCGTCTTGGCAGTGGTTGAAGGCAACCAACACGGCGGACGTGTGGGCCGACTCCGAGAAGTAATCCTGGGCGAATGGGAATTAACCGGAGGCTATTCCATGTCTGGAAACAGACGCCTTCCTGTTAACCTCGACAAATGATTGCACCAACCGAAACATCTATTCGATCCGCTCTGACCGCCCTAGTCGCCGCTTCGATAGTTGCATTCGGAACCGCAGCCTCACCCTTGTTCTGGCATGTTTCAACCCAAGACGACTTTCTAAGAGGGGACGTCAACAATCTTTCGATCGATGCCACTGGAACCCTTCTTCTCGGCCCCTTCAACGAGGTCGTTTATGAAGCAACCACTCCCTTTCTTTGGTCTGTCTCCGAAGTCGACAACGTTTTCTGGCTTGGTAGTGGCAACGACGGCCAAGTGTTTCGGGTCGCAGATAACAACACCGCAGAAATGATGTTTGATTCACGCCAGTTGAATGTACATGCGGTAACAGCTGTTGATGTCAACTCGGCCTATGTCGGCACTTCTCCGGACGGTGCAGTTTTCAGAATATCCCAAAACGAGGAAACTACCGTCGTATTCGACCCTGACGAAGAATATATCTGGGCGATCACGCCCCGCGATTCCTCCGGATATTTCTATGTCGCCACTGGCAATCCAGGTCGCATTTATCAAATCGGTCCCGATGGTAGCTTTTCTCTTTTTTATGACACCAATACAACCCATGTACTCTCTTTAGCGCTCGACGAAGACGAAAACCTTATCGCAGGAACGGGAGCGCCCGGTCGCGTATTCCGTATTTCTTCGGCAGGTGAAGGGTTTGTATTGCTGGACAGTCCGTTTGATGAGATTCGATCGGTCCGCATCGCAACCGATGGAACCCTATATGCAGTAGCAGTCAGCCAAAACAGTGGCACCACATCATCCTCCGCTGCAGTCTCGTCCGCACCAGCAACCGCAACGGTGACGGTATCGACCTCTGTAACGTCGTCCACTGTCAGCACGAGCGATTCAAGTTCCGCCACTTCTAGTGCCACAAGTTCAACTCAAACCTCTTCTGGCTCACAAAACGGAGGGGTCTATCGAATTGAGAGAGACGGAGTCTGGGACCTCGTTTGGGACTCCACTACTGACCTGCCCTACGACGTTACGTTTCGGGCCCCAATTAACTCACCAGACTCTGCTGATTACGACCTCCTTATTGGCACCGGTCCCGATGGAAAGATTTTTCAGGTTTCGGAAAGTCCCGCGCGGGTTATCCTTCTCGCTCGCGTTCCCACCCAGCAGGTCATACAATTCGTAACGACAGCCGAAAACAACTACCACTACGTCACAGCCAATCCAGGCAGACTTTACCGACTGACGGCAGACAATTCATCAACCGGCGTCTATCTTTCATCAGTACAGGACGCTTCCACGGTCGCAACTTGGGGCAGCCTCAGTTGGCAGGCAAGCCTCCCGCCTGACACTTCCATAGAATTATTTACCCGTAGTGGTAACACCGAAGAACCCAATGAAATCTGGAGCGGGTGGTCTGACGCCCACGTTAATTCGACGGGTTCTCAAATAACCAGTCCGAAGGCTCGCTATATACAGTGGAAGGCGGAGTTGCGTGGCGTGGATGCTATTCCAGCATTGCACTCCGTCACCACAGCATATCTCCCTCGCAACCTGCCGCCCGCGATCACAACAGTAACTGTTCACGACCCAGGCGTTGTATTTCAGCAACCCTTCTCAGGAAGCGACCCACCCATTGCTGGATTAAACATCGCCGACGAACCACGTCAAGGCCTCTCAACTCCCATGGCGGGCACTCAAACCAATACGTTAGGCCGGAGGGTATTCCGTAAAGGCCTGCAATCCTTCGAATGGACGGCTGAAGATGCCAATTCGGACGAACTAGCCTTTGACGTCTTCTATCGATCAGAATCTCAGTCTACGTGGAACACGCTGGCTCTCGGACTACATGAAAGGATCTTTACGTGGAACACCAGTTCTGTTCCAGATGGTGCGTACGTATTTCGAATCGTGGCGAGCGACGCTCTCTCGAATCCACCTTTGCTTGCGCTGCAGGGCGAAGTTTCCAGTCCACCGTTCAACGTAGACAACTCTCCACCAGAAATCATCATAGACACGAGTTCAGCAACCGGCGCCAATCTCGAATTTGAATTTACGGTGCGCGACAGTCACTCTCCAATCGAGCGAGTGGAATTTTCTATCGGAACCCTAGACTGGCAAGTACTCTATCCGTCCGACGGCATTCCAGACTCATCCGTTGAACGTTTCAGGCTCACCTTGGACTCGCCTAATGATGGGTCCTTGGTTATCCGAGCGACCGACACCATGGGCAATACCGTGACGGCATCGGGAAATTAGCGTGCCGCACGACAAAGGGCAGGCGCCATTTCGAGACATACGATCGTTCTTTGAAGCACATAGGCAGTCTCACGAACAACACCATCAAACCAGTCGGGTGCAGCTGTAACCTCGATTCCAATCGATGCTAAACAGCCTCTTCATCATTATCGCTCTTTCGTCCGTTCTTTTAGCGGCGTTCACCGGACAAATGCGGGCTGTTACAGATGCAATGCTCACTTCCGCAGGTGATGCAGTGAGCTTAGCTCTGGGACTGGTTGGAGTAATGGCATTCTTCCTCGGACTCATGCGGATCGCTCAGGACGGTGGCCTAATGACCGTGCTGTCGCGACTGGTTAGTCCCTTTATGCGCATCCTTTTTCCCTCAATCCCGACCGGCAGTCCCGCGATGAGCGCTATGGTCCTCAATATTTCCGCCAACATGCTCGGCCTGGGAAATGCCGCGACGCCATTCGGCATTAAGGCAATCGAGGAACTCGACAAATACAACGGACAAAAAGGCACTGCAACGAACGCGATGGCCCTCTTTCTCGCTATCAATACCGCCGGCCTCGCCCTGCTGCCGTCTGGAATCATCGGCGTCCGTGCCGCGCTTGGCTCCGCTAACGCCGCTGGCATCTGGATACCAACATGGTTTGCCAGCGGCTGCGCGACAGTCATGGCCATTACAGCAGCAATCGCCTTGTCTCGTTTACCTAGATATCGGGACACCGAACCGGCGCATGTCAATCTGCCACCGAGTTCACCTACTGCACCGGAACTTCCTGAATCAAACGATACCGGAGTTCCTTCACCGGCCCCGTCACCAACCCGCCGAATCCTCGCGGCGCTCTTTTGGTCGGTCTTTTTGGTCTTAGCCGTGCGTGATTTCTACAGCCGGTTAGCCACCGACAGTTTCGACAATGTCATCCGGGACACGCTCTCGTTCTGGATGTTGCCCGCCTTGGTAGCAGTATTTATCCTCTATGGTTGGGTCCGCCAAGTCCGTGTCTATGACTCACTGGTGGAAGGCGCTAAAGAGGGCTTCCAGGTCGCCCTCCGTATCATTCCATTTCTTGTAGCGATTCTGGTCGTAATTGGTATGTTCCGAGCATCCGGAGGCCTCGACTTGATTATCGGACTTATTGCTCCGGTGACTCAGATTCTGGGTATGCCAGCGGAGGCACTACCAATGGCGCTTCTCCGACCACTGAGTGGTTCGGGTGCCCTGGCAGTGGCGAGCGAAACCATGAACACCCATGGCCCTGATTCACTCGTCGGCTATATGGTCAGCACTTATCAAGGTAGCACAGAAACAACCTTCTACACTCTTGCCGTCTATTTTGGCGCGATTGGGGTTAAAAACACTCGCCATACCGTCCCAGCCTGTCTTCTCGCAGACATCACAGGAATTCTGGCAGCAACATTTATTATCAATCTACTTTTCGGATGATTAAGTCATCTCACAGTTGTTCCTGAGGGTTCTAACTCACTTCATTGTTCCACCATCTATCCATAACCTGGCCCACCGAGAATCCAATTCACTAGAAACAACCAAACTGGACGAAACACACTCGGAAACAATTGCCAGGCAACAAGAATCCCCACCCACGACAGCATCGGCTCTCCCCATATGAACCGCTGATACCGACTCGTGTTCACTGGGTTCAGGAACAGAGGTACGACACCGCTTCCATCGAGCGGTGGCACCGGGATGAGATTGAATATGGCAAGCAGCAGGTTGAGAGAGAAAAAGACGCTCACAACAAACGCCACCCCCTCCCACATCCCTGCGTTAGCCGCCACAACAATCCCACCAAAACTAACTGCGGTTGGACTGTCAAACACAGCCATCCACATCCCTATGCGAATGACCAACGCCGCGACAAGGACCAACAGAAGGTTCGATACTGGTCCAGCCAGTGCCATAATCGCTGCTCGTTTAGGGTATTCGGCCGCCCAACCCGGCTGATACGGGGTACTCGCGTATCCGAACGGCCATCCGATTAGAACCACCGAGATTAGCGGAAGAACAACCATCCCGAATGGCTCTCGCCTAATATGTGGGCGCGGGTCGAGAGAGACCTGTCCACCATGGTAGGCAGTCGGATCACCTCCCTGCAGAGCCGCCCACGCGTGGGCCGCTTCGTGAAGTGTCGTTGACAATAGAAAAACGACATAGAAACCAAGCCCACTTCCAAGTTCAGGCAAGGCGAGATTATAGCGTTAACACCGCCACGTATAATGACTTCCGGTTTCGTAAACTAAGGACTCATATATGCGTTGTGCGTCAGCCTGCCTATGTCTATTTTTACTAACGACTTCGACCTTTGGACAAGAACTTCCTGAGGTAAGCCCGGAATCTGTTGGTCTCTCTTCCGCGGCGCTAGATCAAGTCAGTAAAGCGTTACAAGTTCATATCGATAATCAGAATATCGCAGGTGTCGTCGCAACAGTTATCCGGGACGGCCAGATCGCATATACAAAAGCCCTCGGCTATCGCGACCTCAACCGGCGTGAACCGATGTCAATCGATGCACTCTTTCGGCTCTACTCGATGACGCGCCCGATCACAAGCCTCGCAGTGATGATGCTCTGGGAAGAGGGCAAGCTACGACTCGATGACGCACTCTCAGATTTCATTCCAGCCTTTTCCACGCAACAGGTGTTTTTAGATGCCGACAACCCAGTGATGGAAGATACACGACCGCGCACGAACGAGATCACAATCGAGCACCTCTTGACTCACACGTCTGGTCTAGGAAATCGAAACTCTGCCGTATATAGAAGTGAGGGCGTTCGGTCGCGGTCTATCTCTCTCGAACAGATGGTCGACAATTCTGCGCGCGTCCCGTTATTCGAAGACCCCGGAACCCGATTTCGTTACGGCATCTCAACCACCGTTTTAGGCAGGGTCATTGAGATTGTCTCGGGGCAATCACTCGATCAATTTTTTACTGAACGAGTTTTTGGTCCTTTAGATATGAAGGATACGGTGTTCTGGGCATCTGGTGAGCGCGCGAACCGTCTTGCTTCGCTTTATCGGCCTGCCGCCAACGGAACACTTCAACCACACGCCATCGAACGCCTTCCCTTTACACAACCACCAACCCTTCTCGAAGGTGGCGTAGGACTACTCTCAACGGTCCGGGACTACTCACGATTCGCCCAAATGGTTTTAAATCAGGGGACGCTCGGCGGTTACCAACTCCTCAAGCCGGAAACGATTGCCATGATGACCTCGAATCGAATTCCTGACGCGTTGTTTCCACTGTTCGGAAGAGAAAATGGATATGGATGGGGCCTGGGGTTTTGTATCGCTATGGACCCGACGCTCTTTCGTTACCCCATCGGAGAAGGGGTCTTCTGGTGGGATGGCTCCGCAGGCACCCGCTTTTTTATCGATCCTAGGCAAAAGTTGATTACGGTAATCATGGCACAAGTGTCCCCAGCCAATGGTGAGAGTTTCAGAGAGCAATTCGCGACGCTTATAGATGCGGCGGTCCTTGACCGCCGTTAGAACACAAACCAAATAACAGAAATAGCTCTCACCCGCTCAGAAACATACTCAGTCGTCATCATTGGCATTGTCGATTTGAAGAATCTTTTGGACTTTACGGTCTCGATCGTTAACCAAGCGGGCCAAGTCTCGCTGGTAGTTACTCTCTAACTCACGTCGCGCGTCCGGTTCTAACGTTGACAAGCTTGAAGCTTCGTGAAGAATCCGGCACTCTGCCGTTCGGGCCTCGCAATCCCGTCGAGCCTCCGCAATAGCGTATTTTTGATCTTCCGTAAGCGACCTAGATTCGATCCCTTCTGATTCGTCCTGCTTGGCCAACTTCTCCATCGCCAATTCTAGGGCAGTCTTTGGTGCATCACTTGACACGGCGTCGTCTCCTCGAAATTTGACTCACTCACTACGCATTATAGCCATGTCGATTACGACACCTCTTTCAAACCTCGCAAAACCATGGAGGTCGTGAACCACACCACCATGAATTCACACCGAGAACTCCATACAGCAGCGGTTTGTCGTTAGCCTGCTTAGTTCACATCCCTGGTTTACACAGACAAGATAGAACGCAGAAACGCAGGCAGCCTAAAGACTAGACCCAGGCCCAGACTTCCGGTAACGTCATCAATAATTGTGGTAGATACGCCCCACAAAAGGAGTCAAACCCATGACCAACCCTTGGCAGACCAACAATCATAGAACCTACGTGATCGTCGCTTTCTTGGCCTGTATTTCGCTCGGGGCAGTAGTGTCTACCCAAGACAACGAATCACAACGAACAGCGATGCTTGATAGGGCGTTAGCGGCGGAACTTGACACACCCTACGCCCCCCCGCCAGGCGATCCACTTTCCCATCACACGTCAGGGTTTGCGAAAACATTATGTTCGGCGGTCTTTGTTACCGGCCTGGAAGCCGACTTTGCCGCTGAGAACGTTGGTTTCTTCAGTTCTCCTCATGAACATCGGCAGCACGTAGTGAAGCGAGAGGTCGATCGCGACACTCGACAGGTTCACTTGACCCTTCCAAATGGCGTAATACGAACCGCTAAGTTCAACGGCGATCATGGCTGCGTCACCTTACCCATCGGCGAGGACGACGTTTTCTTTGAACCGGTGGACATCGAATCATCACTGCCTGACCCTTCAGGTCTGACGTGGCCGATGGGTGATGTGTTGTCAGACGCCCCTTTGCCAGCAGAACTTAACCAAGAGCTCATCACCAAAGCAGTCGACGCTGCGTTTACCCCAGCCGAAGGAATGACCGCGGCATTCGTCGTTACACACAAGGGACGCATAATCGGTGAGCGTTACGGTCCTGGCATCTCAATGCACACCCCGTTGGAAAGTTGGTCAATGGGTAAGAGCTTGACAGCCACTTTGATGGCAGTGCTGATTCAACAGGGCGTTTACGATCTCTACCAGCCGGCACCCGTGCCTGAATGGCAGTCGTCTGATGACCCGCGACAAGCAATTCGTATTGCAGACATCCTTCGAATGTCGAGTGGCTTACGCTTTCGAGCACCACAAGATCCCGACCTAGATCAGAGCCTCGGCTATCCTGATCATCTTTACGTCTATACAGGAACCGTAAACTCTTTTGAGTGGGCCGCAACACGACCACAGCAATGGCCGCCTAACACTATTGGTCGCTACAGGAATTCTGATCCGGTGCTCATTAACTATCTTGTCCGGCTTGGTGTCGAAAATCGAAACGAGGAATACCTGTCCTTTCCGCAACGTCACCTGTTCGACAAAATTGGCATACGCGGAATGGTTCTCGAAACTGATCCTTACGGCAACTACCTTCTCCAGGGTTACGAACTTGCTCCAGCCAGAGATTGGGCCCGCTTAGGCAACTTGTATTTACAAGATGGGGTCTGGATGGGCGAGCGAATTCTTCCGGAAGGATGGAGTAACTTCGTCAGTTCACTGGCTCCGGCGTGGGAAAGCGATGGGCGACCAATTTACGGTGGTTTTTTTTGGATTAATGGAACAGAAACGTTTCCCGTACCCCGAGAGGCCTACTATATGTCAGGGGCCGGCGGTCAGACGACACTCATCATTCCTTCTCACGACATGGTGGTAGTCAGACAGGGGCATTATGCTGGGAGTCGTGCCGGAGGACGAGCACTGCGGAATGCGCTGACTTTGCTTATGGATGCAGTCCCCGCCAGCGCCCCTTAATCGAATCAAACAACTAACAGCAGTGAGACGGAACAAACGCAATGACACCTTTTACTAACATCCGCACTCTCGTGATTATGCTCATCTTCATGGGCCTCGGAACAACTATCGTTCAGGCTGGACAAGACACCGTCGACTGGCCACTGCACAATCTTGATCTGGCAGGCAGTCGGTTTTCCACGCTTGATCAGATTACTCCAACGAACGTGGAGACCTTGACTCCACGGTGGCTTTTCCAGCACGGCGTTATCGACGGAGTGAGTAACCAAACAACACCGGTCATAGTGGATGGCGTGGTGTATGCGACAGATTCGCGCGGAAGCGTTTATGCCCTCGACGGTGGAAACGGTCACCTTCTGTGGTCATATGATGTCACCGAAAAACTCGGCGGCGCCCGCCGCGAAGGGTATATCTTTCGACATCGCGGCGTGACCTACGAAGATGGAATCGTCTACAGTGCGGCCGGATCCTTTATTTTCGCTTTGGATGCTAAGACCGGTGAACCACTGGAGGGATTCGGAGACGGCGGTCAAGCTAGTGTCATCCTAGATGTATTAAGACTCAGATATCCCGATGTCGAAACCGCCATTTCGATGGGCTATTGGTTCACTTCAGCACCTCAGGTCTATGACGGTGTGCTCTATGTGGGATCCACACGGAGTGAAAGTCATATCCCGGGTGGTCATGTACTCGCAGTGGATGCCCACACTGGTGAAGTGCTTTGGCATTTCAACACTATTCCCCAAGATGAGAACGACCAGGCGTGGGATATTGCCGGTCCCACTTGGGTTGGTGGCGAACGAAACGGGGGTGGAATATGGGAAACGCCATCAATCGACCCCGAACTCGGTCTGGTCTATGTCGCAGTTGGAAATCCATTCGGCGACAGCACGAAACGGGCCGGAATCAATCTATTCACCGATTCGATTTTGGCGCTCTCACTCGAAACAGGGCAGCTGCGCTGGTACTACCAGCTTGTTCATCACGACGTCTGGGACTATGACAATGGTCTTCAGCCGATACTCTTCGAGATGGAGGTTGACGGTGAACCAGTCAAAGCCTTGGCGCAGGCTAATAAGAACGGCTGGTTGTATATTCTTAATCGAGAAACCGGTGACCCCGTTCACCCAATCATCGAGACGCCAGTATCGACGGAAACAGACACGCCAGGCGAACAACCTTGGCCGACCCAGCCGATACCACATAAGGCCAACGGTGACCGGATGGAACCAGTCGCCCCTGTCTACCCGACAAAAATCTCGGTAGAACGTATCAGAGAAGGTCGAGAACTGGTTCCCCAGTTCACTCCACATGCATCCAATCACATCGTCGCGCCTGGCTATGGTGGAGGCGCTAATTACGCGCCCCTTTCCTACAGCCCCTTGACCGGGTTGTTGTATGTAAATGCCATTGACCAGCCCTACAACGGCGGACGTGGTCCAGAGGGCTACTTCTCAGCATACGACCCAACCACTGGCGAACTCGTATGGCGACAGATCTTTGAGGGATACGGTCAAGCTGGGTCAGTTGTCACCGCGGGCGGTCTTGTTTTCGTTGGAACTGGTAGCAATATTGCTGGCTATTTCTTTGCCTTCGATGCCGAAACGGGTGAACTTCTCTGGAAATTCAACACTGGTGCTGGTGTTTTTTCATCACCGTCAGTCTATATGGTGAACGGAGAACAATTTGTGACCGTTGCCTCGGGTGGCGGTGACCGCGGCCGCCGGGGTGGTGACTTAATTCTCAGCTTTGCGCTACCGTCTCGATAACCCCTTTAGGCTCCCTCACGGGCAAGAATTACCGACTTACCTTGACAGCTTTTCCAACTCCATCCCGAGATACGTCGCCACTGCATCCATACCTCGCTTGCCCGAAAGAGCCTCAGCTTCGCTGTTATAGTTCGTGTTGGTATTGATATCGTAGGTGTAGGGGACACCCTGACTATCAACGATAAACTCCACACCTGCTATTTCGACACCATGCAGAGCCAAGAGTTCTCGGTATTGCTCAATCAATGGACGAACGAAATCATCGCCGAACTCATCGCCGAAACCGTCGATGATTTGAAACCCTGGCACATTGGACACCCGCGACTCCCCAGTATCTCCAGTCGGACAAAACATGTCTTCAACTTTACACGCGTCGGCCGGGCACAATTCAAATCCACCACTGGCATCAACCCTAACGGCATACAACAGGCGGCCACCAACAAATTCGACCCGCGTGATAAACGGATTTGGGGCTTCAATATATTGCTGAACCAAGGTAATACCATCAACCGAAGGTTCGAACTCGCCACCTTGAACGTAAGACTTGAGCGCCTCCCGGTCGCGGAACAATCGCACCCCCAATCCCTTCCCTGCCCGATTATGTTTTGTAATAAATGGAAGGTCGAACAGCTCGCTCGCACGAAGAATCTCATCGCGACCAACGGCCGCCACCGTCCGAGGTGTTCGAACACCTGCATCATTGAGGGCAGCATATTGCGCGACCTTGCTAATTTCGAGGCGTAACGCTTGACTGTTATTCACCACACGTCGGTGATGGCGCTCCAACCATGCCAAGACAGCAGCTGTGTATTCCGGCCCCCATCTATGACCTCGGGTGTGCGAGGAAGCACTCATCCGATTGTAGAACACTCCATTAGGAGGCTCTGCGTCTAGATCAATCGTGCCGCTATCTAGAAACCATTCTGTAAACGGCAACCCAAGATGGCCAAAGGCCGTCCGGAGCGGCTCCACCCACGCATTGTTCTCGTGAATCACATAAATCTGTTTCATTTAATTGCCCTTCCCCGCGTTTCACTATTCTGCCATCGTCCGCTTCATGAAGAAAATTGACAGTCAGGTATTCCCAAAACCTCCCGGGCACAGCATAATTAGTCACTGACTTAAGTTTCGTATCTTAGGAGGAAGCAGATGACTTTTGATCCGAGAGGCTCCCAAGGCCTTACTTCAGCCTTGGTACTCGTTAGCCTCCTCGCACTGCCCAGCCTATCGGCGGCCCAAGATCGTGGCACACCCGATGGCGAATGGCGGTATCAAAGCGGGGACGCATGGGGGACCCGGTACTCAGCGCTCGACCAAATCGACGGCGACAACTTTGAAGACCTCGAGGTCGCTTGGCTCTGGCGTGGGGACAACTACGGTCCTCATCCCAGCTACGTATCACGGTCAACACCCAGCTACATCAACGGTGTTTTATACACTGTCACAGGCTATCGTCGAACAGTCGCAGCGATCGATCCCTCAACTGGTGAGACCCTTTGGACATACAGAGAACCCAACACTAAACGCTGGGAAGAATCGATGAGGTCCAGCTACGGAAAGGGTGTCGCACACGAAGTAGTTAATGGCCGCGATGTCATTTATTACATCAGTCCTGCTTTCTTTCTCCATGCTTTTGATGCCCTCACCGGCGAGCACCTCGAAGGTTTTGGTGGTCAGGTACCAATCCCTGGATTCCCGAGAACTGGCGTCGTGGACCTGCTTGCAGATCTCGGCTATGACTACGATCCCTATAACGGAATACCGATGGATGTGGGCTACATCACCAGCTCATCACCACCGATCGTTGTGAACGGAACCGTAGTAGTCGGCAACTCTCATGAACAAGGGTATAGCCAGAGCCGCATCGAAAACGTTCCCGGGCACATCCTGGCGTACGATGCCGAAACCGGAGAGCACAAATGGAAATTCAATGTCATCCCGCAATCGGAAAGTGAATTTGGCTTCGATACTTGGGAGAATGAAGCGTGGCAATGGACCGGCGACGTCTCCTCCTGGGCTCCTCTGTCCGCCGATCTAGACCGCGGCATCGTTTATATCCCAACAAATGCCCCGACTATTGATTATTACGGTGGCTTCAGACCAGGTGACAACTTGTTTGGCACCAGCACGATTGCTCTCGACGTCGAAACAGGCCAACGGGTCTGGCATTTTCAAACCGTTCACCACCCGATCTGGAATTATGACTTGCCTAATGTCCCGATTCTCGCCGACGTAACCATTGATGGCCAAGAAACCCCAATCGCGGTCCAGACGACAAAACAAGGTATGACGTTCGTCTTTAATCGTGAAACCGGTGACCCAGTCTGGCCCATTGAAGAACGCCCGGTGCCGCAATCAATCGTGCCGGGAGAGCAACTGGCACCGACCCAACCATTCACGACGCACCCGGCTCCGTTAAATCCGCTCGGGCTATCCGAAGACCAGCTCATAGACTTCACGCCTGAATTGCGGCAAGAAGCCATTGAAATCATGAACCAATACCGTGTCGGCGGACCATACATGCCGCCGCTGCCCAACAATCACACCGAGTCCGTCAAGGGCTGGATCGGCTGCTCAGGTGGTCTAAATATTACGCACCCTGCTGTACTTGATCCGGAGACTGGATACTTGTATCAATCTTCCGGCCCTGGGTGCTCAGGACGTACCGTGCAACCAGGTGCCGATGTAGACGACGACACCCACAGTTGCACCGCTGATTCTGGCGAATGCACCACCACCGGCACCACCATTTCTGAGTGGGTGCAAGGTGGCGGCGTTGGTTGGAGTGGGCCACAAGGCCTGCCTATCCATAAACCGCCCTACAGCAAGATCACGGCAATCGACCTGAACACCGGAGACCATGCCTGGGAAACTGCTGTTGGCTCAGCACCAGACCGGATCACTCGACATCCCGCGTTACGGGATTTGGATTTGTCCGATGTTAGCGGGTTGGGTCGAGCGGTCATGATGGCAAGTAAAACTCTATTATTCGCAACCGAAGGTTCTAATGGCCCTGCGGTTCTCAATGCGCATGATAAGACTACGGGAGCAAAACTTGGGTCGGTCGAACTACCGGCGCCCGGCATGTATGGCATGATGACGTACTCCCATGAGGGCCGACAGTTTATCGTGGTGCAAATCGGTCGAGGCGGCAGTGTTCCTGGTTCCCTCGTAGCTCTCGCGCTGCCCGATCAAAACTAATATTTGGTTTCTTTATTGAGAAAGACTACTGCGCGCCCCGGGGGTTCTTCCCCCGGGGCGTTTTGTTTAGAAAGCCTCTTCTGCCCTGGAACCGGTCAGAATTCCAATCATTCCAAGGTTTCCTTCATGGCAGGCATACTCGTAAATCGGTCCCTCAGTCTTCCGCCATGGGACCATCCCTGTCCACGACCGCGTCCACACCGTCGGATCCGTCACCGTGAACGTGTACCGAATCGTTCCGTCCGTCATGCGGGTTAGACGTTCCTCAACATGCCGATGTGAACTTGACCCAAGATATTCGGCATCCTGCCGAAAATTCGTCGTCTCCACAACTAAAGTGTCGCCCTCCCACCGTCCACGTGACACACCCAGCCACTGGTCTACTGACGAATCGAGCTGTGGCCTGCCGTCCAGCGGGATGATTCGGACCTCGTGAATCTGCTCTTGAAGAATTGCGACATAGCCTGGCGACTGCGCGATCTGCACATTATTGTTGTAGCCACTCGACGTAATAGGCACAGGGCGATAGACGAGGCAACGGTCCCCTAAATCCATATCTTCAGGACCCGGTGCAGGAAGACGTCCTCGGCGAATTCCCTGTCGACGTTCAGCCTCTGCGGACGTAGCGCGTCGCTCGGCCTCAGGAAGTCGAGGTGGTAAACGCCCGGTTGCGGGGTCAGTGATCAATGAGGTCCGGCCAATTGATATGCCACGGTCCCACCAAAACTGGTTATACGCCAGGGCGACATCTTGCTCTGCCGTCAGTCCCTCACGTTGTTCCGCACGAGTATCCGATGCGTGGTTCAACGCAGCCACCTCCTCCTCTGTCAGCAATTCACGATCGCCATATTCCTCCGGTCGCTCCAATGGTGTGATAGTGCCATGAGTCCATACGCCCTGCAGGTCAGGGTCTCCCCACGGAGTCTTCACGTCACTCTCCGTTATTCTTGAATCCGGACTTGACTGCCCAAAAGGAACTACCGAGACGAAAAGAATCCCGATTACGGTGAACATCACAACATTCTTTCGCAGAAGCCGTACCCGCCGCCGAAATCTGTCGTTATCCATCGAGTCCTCCTCTTGAATTCTGTCACTCATTATAGAAGCGCGCGCTGCGCAACGACAGTGTAGAATCATTGCCGATGTATACCGACAGTCCAGTGCGGACCCGCAGTTAAAAGAGGGTCTAAGGAGACCGACGATGGGCCAGAACGATAATCACCAGGGTTGGAAGCCAGTCTTCTTCAAAGCCATTTTTACCGGCTCGCTATTGTTGCTAGCCCAAGGAAACTCAGTGCCCGTCGGTGCACAAACAGACTCCGCGGCAAACGTTCCCGATCTCGTCGGAGTGTGGGATGGCGGCGGACGAGTTCGGCCGGTTAACGGCCCCAACATGCCGTGGACACCAGAAAACTTTCCTGTGCTGAACGAACGAGCCTTGGCATATCAGGAAGTCTTCGACGAAGCTCTGGCCCCAAAGTATGACTGTGTCCCGTCGTCGTCTCCGGCCCTGCAGTACGACCCGTATTTTATGGAGGTTGTACAGTGGCCTGATCGGGTCCTGTTTCGTTACGAAAAGGACGACCAACTTCGTACTGTCTGGCTCGACGACCGCACGCCCACTCCGCAGGATCACTCCATCCAGGGGTTTTCTGTCGGGCGCTACGAAGAAGGTGCATTGTTGGTCGAAACTACCCATTTTCTCTTCGACGTTACAGGATTCGACGACTACAACGGCATTCCATCTTCACAGCTCAAAAGAGTGACCGAGCGATACTGGCGAGAAGACGAAGAATTAAGGATGACGTTAACCCTTGAAGACCCCATGTTTCTCCGCGAACCCGCATCCTACACGACTCGCTGGCTGCCGGGGCCAGAAGGATACAAGCTTCAAGGCTATGGCTGCGATCCAATTCAAGCTCGCCGCGCCGTGAAGTTCATGATCCCAAAATATCGCTAAGTTCAGCACAACGCCCTAAGGAGGCAAACTGGTGAAACTCTTTCTTTCGATCTCGTCACTCTGCATTCTGCTCTTAGTGGTCCTTCTTGCGAACGGTGTTCCGACGAACGCCCATCACGCAAGCACTCCTTTCTATGACGACACGAAGAGCGTCGAGGCTATAGGCGTCGTGAAGGAGTTTGTATTCAGAAACCCTCACGCGTTCCTCTACGTAGATGAAGAGAATGCCGACGGTGAGATCACCTCGTGGGAAGTAGAAATGGGTGCAGCCGTCAGCATGGCAAATCGCGGCTGGACGCCTGAAACCATTAAAGCCGGCGATCAAATTAGAGTTGTGGGCCCACCGTCACGTGCTCCGGGAACCTTCGGAATCTGCTGTGCAGAACTAACTCGGCCAGACGGCAGCCCTATAAGGCCCTAGGGCATTTCGTCAGTTCGACCTCCGTAGCCCGGATACCAGTACGTCGCATGACAGCTCTCGCAGGCGAGATCGAGCCGGTCACCAGCGACCAATAGCGCATCGACATCCTGTGTATCTACCGCATTGAGCACCTGGATTCCACTCTCGTGCAATTTGCCGACGAGTGTGGACCACGTAGTCCGATCCGCAGCAAGGAGAGCTTCGATTTCGTCAGGTTCAAGGTCGATGCCCGGAAGTTCGGACCGCGACTCAGGGACCGCAACTGCGCGCCCATCCATCAACAATAAATTGGAGGCTTCAACCAGCGTAATGGCGTGGCGCCGCAAGGCTAGCCAGTCTTCCTGAGTTTCAGGCTGTGTCGTTTCGATTCCATTCTCGTTCGATACGATGACCACGGAGTCCCAAACAGCATCTGCTGCTGGGTCGATAATCGAATGCATAACCTCTTCCACGGTCGCCGTTACTTGAAAACTTCCGTAAGCTTCCGAACCACCTTCAACGCCACCAGCACCAGGAGAACAGGACCAACTCGAGAAACACATGCCTCCAACCGCTAAGCCCGTCACAAGTTTTCGCCCAGCGGCGCTGCCCACCGAATGATGTCCCGGCCACAAATACCTTTTGAGCTGATTTGCCCAGACCGTGATTCTGCTCACCATCCGATGGACTCGCACCGATTCCTCAAATACATTTCGTCACTACCCGCCAGAACCTCTCGCGACGCACTCCACCATAAGGTGGTCACTTTTGCCGCGAACTTTAATAAGCCCTTACCCTATTTACTGCCCCAGACCATGACGATCGAGAAAGGCCTGAATGGTTTGGTAAATATCTAAGGTTTCTTCCCGATTAAAGCCCCCATGGCCACCACCGGGAACGGTGTGAAGCTCGTTCGGCACACCCGCATCTTCAAGCTTCGCATGCAGTCTCGTGGCCTGTTGATATGGCACAATCGGGTCAGCATCTCCGTGAATCGAAAGAATCGCTGGCAAACCCTGTCGTACATAAGTCAACGGCGACACGGCATCTGCGACCTCCTGGCGATTCGACAAGCCGCCGAACCATTGAACTGCGTAACCTCTCGTATTTTGCCCTTCAAGTAAATCCGGCAGATCAGTTACGCCATACCAGTTTATGACCGCTGCCACGTCAACAGACGTGATTGCCGAGGGTCCGCGAAACCCACCAGACACACATTCAAGGGCAAGGCCGGCTTCCTCAGGAACCATTCCTGAAGTCAGCGCCAGATGCCCACCGGCTGAAGTGCCTGTCGTCACGATGCGAGATAAATCGAAGTTATACTGCTCCGCATTTCTTGCGACCCACTGCATCGCGCAAAGACCATCTTCCACCGCTGCCGGAGCCCTGGATACTTGGACCAATCGATACGAAACATTTACCACTGCCCATCCCATCTCTAAATACGGCAACGCTCGAAGCGCCATCGAATGCCGATTACCGGCGACCCAGCCACCACCATGAAACATGACGAGGACGGGTGTCGCTCCAGTAGTACTAGTCGGCATATACAGGTCCAGAGCGTTTTCATGATTGTTTGCCTCGTGATAAACCACGTTCGGAACAATCCGATATTCATTGGAGACATGAGCCAAAAACGCCGTAGTGTCGCTCAGTTGTGCCTGAGCGCCCGCCGGCATCATAAAACCGACCGTGGCCATTAACACCAAACTCGCCAGACGGCACCATTTCTTCTTGGACATATTGCTTCCTCCTCGCAAGTATCAAGAGTAACCGGTAGTCAAATCGTCCTTGGAACCAAATCCACCACCGCACTAGTATAGGACTATGGTGCCGCAGAAATGCGGGAATTACCTCTCCAAGATTCGTGAATTCGGCTAGCAGTCACTCTAACTGCTAGAGCTGATTAAGGACAACGAGGGTATCGTGATGACAGAAAAAAATCTTACGAGGGCGAATCCGTGGACTCTTTCGTTGCTAGCATTTTTAGCACGGTCGGCCGGTCTCATCCTACTCGCTCAACTGGTAGTTTCTGCCCAAGAACCACGCATGCCGTCTGTGCCATTCACAAAGTTTGTCCTAGACAACGGACTTACTCTGATTGTCCACGAAGACCATAAGGCCCCGGTCGTTGCCGTTAACGTCTGGTATCACGTGGGCTCCAAGAACGAACAACCCGGAAAAACAGGTTTTGCTCACCTGTTCGAACACTTAATGTTCAACGGCAGTGAGCATTTCAACGATGACTACTTCAAACCATTTGACCGCGTCGGCGCAACCGGAATGAACGGAACAACAAACGCTGACCGAACAAACTATTTTCAGGTCGTGCCAACCTCCGCGGTTGACATGGCCTTATGGATGGAATCCGACCGTATGGGACACCTCTTAGGTGCTGTAGACCAAGGCAAACTCGATGAACAACGAGGAGTCGTCCAAAACGAAAAACGCCAAGGTGAAAATCAACCATACGGCGTCACTCGCCAACTTATTACAGAGAACACTTACCCTCCTGGCCATCCATATTCGTGGAGCACCATTGGATCAATGGAAGACCTAGATGCCGCATCACTTACTGACGTCCAGGAATGGTTCCAAACCTACTACGGGGCGGCAAACGCCGTCTTAATCCTTGCTGGTGACATCACTCCGGAAGTCGCGCGTACTAAGGTTGAACGATATTTCGGACACATTCCTGCCGGACCGCCCATCGAACGTGACACAGAATGGGTCGCCAAACGAGTCGGCACGCACCGAGCTCGGGTTCACGACCGCGTACCCCAGTCTCGCGTATATATGGTCTGGAACATCCCCAGTTGGAAAACCAGAGACGCGAAACACCTCGACCTTATCAGCGACCTATTCGCTGCAGGTAAAACGTCAAGACTGTACAAACGGTTGGTGTATGACGGTCAAATTGCTACTGATGCTAGGTCCTATGTGAATCTTCGTGAGATTGGAGGACTCTTCTACTTCGATGCCACTGTGGCACCAGGTGGCGATCCCCATCTAGTCGAGTCGGCTCTACAAGAAGAACTAGATCGGTTTCTAGCAGACGGCTTAACCGCGGAGGAACTTCAACGTCTTAAGACTAATTACAGGAGCAACTTTGTTCGGTCGATAGAACGAGTTGGTGGCTTTGGTGGCAAGTCCGACCTATTAGCTCAGGGCGAAATCTATGGCGATGGACCAGGCCACTATCTCCAGCACCTTGAATGGGTGGATTCCGCGAGTTCTGAGGACCTGCAGTCCACCGCGCAAAGATGGCTCTCAGATGGCGTCTACATCTTGACTGTTCTGCCGTACGACGAAGGCGAAACCACGACCGCATCAGTAGACCGCTCAACAGGTGTGCCAACAGTAGGAACTCCGCCAACAGCTGCATTTCCAAGAATCCAAACGGCGACGTTGTCCAATGGACTAGCCGTGCGACTGGCGCAACGTTCCGCAACCCCGATGGTAACCCTCAACCTTCAAGTTGACGCGGGTTATGCTGCTGATCCGCAGGACTCTCCTGGCACCGCCAACCTTGCACTAGACATGCTCGACGAGGGAACTCCTAGCTTTGACTCGTTACAAATTAGTGAGGAGCTCGAAAACTTGGGAGCGCGACTAAGCACTAGCTCTAATCTTGATATGAGTAGCGTCACGCTGTCTGCATTGACTGAGAATTTCACAGCCGCTCTCGACATCTACGCAGACGTAATCAAGAATCCCACGTTTCCTGATGTGGAATTCACACGACTTCAAAATCAACAGTTGGCCAGGATTCGTCGAGAGAAATCAAACCCGAATCAGACCGCATTACGTGTATTTCCAAAACTCGTTTACGGACCAGACCACGCCTACGGTGCTCCGCTTACTGGAAGTGGAACCGAAGAGGCCGTATCAAATCTAAGCCGCGCGGATCTTGAAAGATTTCACGAGCGTTGGATACGTCCCAATAATGCAACATTGATCGTGGTCGGAGACATCACGATGGACGATCTCCAGGTGCAACTTGAACGTGTCTTTTCCGATTGGACTGCCGCCACAGTACCGGCGAAGACCATCGAAGCCGTCGACCAACAGCAGACTAGCGACATATAACTAGTCGATCGACAAGGCGCACACCAATCGCTCATTCTAGTGGGCCATATAGCTCCGCCGAAGGACTATGACAGCGAGCTTGCGATCCAAGCGATGAACACCATACTTGGTGGGTCTTTCAGTTCAAGAATGAACATGAATTTACGCGAAGACAAACATTGGTCGTACGGCGCGCGTACTCAATTGATCGACGCCCGTGGACCACGTTCTTTTCTCGTTAATGCTCCTGTCCAAACCGATAAGACTAAAGAATCGATGCAAGAAATCTACAAGGAATTGACCGGCATACGTTCTGACCAACCTATCACGTCTGACGAACTCGGCAAAGCCAAGGACCTTCGGACTCTTACGCTTCCTGGGCGATGGGAAACGAATAGTGCCATTATGCAGGACCTCGTCCAGATGTTGCGATTTGATTTGCCTGCCGATTATTACGAGGACTATGTAACCCGTGTCCGCTCCCTAGACGTTGCCGATGTTGTCTCAGCAGCACAAACCGTCATAGAACCGCAGCGACTTATCTGGGTCGTGGTTGGCGATCGTGCCGTCATTGAAAGTGGTCTTCATGAACTCGCATTGGGCGACGTTCATCACCTAGATGTTGACGGCAACCTGATTCAGTAAGAGGTTCTCAGCGCACTTTTGTCAGGACTCTATAATGCTAAAGCGTCCATCGCCTACACAGTGTTCGACCGTCGCAAACGCATCCGAGCAATCACAGCTCTGACGAATTAACCCCCTCTCAACGTCGGCAAACCTCGTGTCATATTTTCGGCACGTAAGCGAGGAACAGTCGAGGGTTATCGTAAAACACGGTCGTCATTGTTTCCTCATCGACCCCTGCATCACGCATGAGTGGAGCAAAGACCGTAATCGCGTTTCCGTAACCTGGACGTTCTGGTGAACGTCGACCGATATAATCTGATGAAATCAACAACTGTTCTGCGTAGCCTGCTTCGAGAAATGAAAGAATCGTTCTGACCTTTTGATCATCATCCACCCGCCCACCGGTAACACGATCAAACCCTACAAACGCACCCCTCGCCGCTATCTCTTGTAACACTCGCGCAGATGGATCATCCAGACAACAGGCATGCCCAATGGCGACGGTCCGAGGGTCAACTCCGACCGACTCTAAGACATCCAGTTGCACCAGCCCCTGGTCCGCCGTGACATGCTCGCCAGTGCCATACGCATTATGAGTAAAAATAGGAATACCGGAGCGGACGTGCGCCTTTCCCACGGCCTGAAACACTTTGCGTTCCAGCGTCGTCATTGTGGCCGTATTTGATGTCTGGCCAATCTCGCCAAAGGCTCCTAATCGGTCGCGGGTCGCTTCCTGGACAAGATCATCGGCAATCTCGTCATCACTCTTTTCAACTAACCCAGGCGGATAAAACCGTTCCATGTAATAGCCGCCTGATGCGACCACATGCACATCGGTCTCCTCAGCCACTCGTCGACATGCATTTAAATCACGCCGCATATCCGGATGACCCCCATCAACGATGCACCCTAATCCCTCTGTTGACGCTGTCCGAACCTCATCGACGATCATCTCGACATCATCGGTTGCAGTCATACTGTCGGAAAGCTTGATTGACAGATGTTCATGAAACAGCGTGACACCATCAATCTCGTTCGGAGAAATATCGCCCAACAGAGTTCGAATAATTGGCAGTGCCGTATCCTCAATAGCCCCGTTGCCAACAGATAGACTCTCAGTCGTTCCGGTCGACACCGGTGACGAATCAGCGCCGCAACCAGTCACAAGGCCAGCAACTCCTGCACCCATTAGGTGAAGCGCCTCTCGTCGATTCCACCGAGATGTCAAAAACTCTTTCATCGTGCCTCCTCCGGATACGTCAGCATACTGATCCTCTGCAGCCTTTGAGTCAAGTCTGAAACAGCCATCAATCGCGCATTTAGATGGTAAAGATACCGGGAAGCAAGCGGACGTCTCCGAGCTGGTGTAGGATGCTTCTATATCGACGTTTTCACTTCGGAGCCTTCATGCCAAAACATTACGATGACACGTACGCTCGGTCACTTGAGGACCCTTCTCAATTCTGGGGTTCTGCAGCTGAGTCAATTCACTGGGACCGACGATGGGATCTCGTCTGTGACGATACGAACCCACCGTTTTATCGTTGGTTTAGTGGTGGCCAGCTTAATACTTGCTACAACGCGTTGGACCTCCATGTGGAACGTGGACGGGGAAAACAGCTCGCTCTTGTTTACGACAGTGCAGTAACCAACGATTCAAAGAGCTTCACTTACGAGCAACTACGCGATGAGGTTGCCCAATTGGCCGGTGCCTTACTCAACGAAGGTGTCACAAAAGGCGACCGTGTGATCATCTACATGCCCATGGTGCCAGAAGCCGCCATGGCCATGCTTGCATGCGCCAGAATCGGAGCTGTCCACTCCGTCGTATTTGGAGGTTTTGCGCCCAAGGAATTAAGCACCAGAATCGACGACGCCAAACCCAAACTGATTTTGTCTGCGTCATGTGGCATCGAAGTAAATCGAGTGATCCCCTATAAACCACTCTTGGATGAAGCCATTGAATTAGCCAACCATAAACCTGATCGCTGTCTGATCCTGCAACGACCACAGGAGCAAGCACCGCTCGATCCAAGCCGCGACCAAGATTGGCACACTGCACTCTCGAAAGCGAGTCCTGCTGATTGTGTCTCCCTTGATGCGAGCGACCCCCTCTACATCCTCTATACCTCTGGAACCACAGGCATTCCAAAGGGCGTCGTGCGAGATAACGGTGGTCACGCTGTGGCTCTCAAGTGGAGCATGGAAAACGTTTATGGCGTCGGAGCCGGCGAGGTATATTGGGCCGCCTCAGACATCGGATGGGTGGTCGGTCATTCCTACATTGTCTACGGTCCTCTCCTTCGTGGCGCCACGACCATTCTCTACGAAGGCAAACCGGTCGGCACACCAGACGCTGGTGCCTTCTGGCGTGTCTGTGAAGAACACGGCGTCAATATGCTCTTTACGGCACCAACCGCTTTCCGAGCGATCAAAAAGGAAGATCCAAATGGTAGCCTGATCCCGAAATATGATCTGTCACGATTTCGCACACTCTTCTTGGCAGGTGAACGGTGTGATCCAGATACGTTAATCTGGGCGCGTGAACAGCTGCACGTCCCGGTCATCGACCACTGGTGGCAAACCGAAACCGGATGGCCGGTTGCAGCGAATTCCGTAGGACTGGGAACGCATCCAGTCAAACCTGGGTCGGCCACTAAGCCCGTACCGGGATATGACATTCGGGTATTGGGCGAAGACAACCGTGAAGTCAAAGCAGGACAAATTGGAACACTTGTCCTGAAACTACCTCTTCCGCCCGGCTGCCTTCCCACACTTTGGAACAATGACAAGGGCTATCAAGCTTCCTATCTGTCACAGCATCCTGGCTTTTATCTAACAGGTGATGCGGGCTACAAAGACGACGATGATTACGTATACATCATGAGTCGTGTTGACGACATCATCAACGTTGCCGGGCATCGTCTCTCAACAGGAGGCATGGAAGAGGTTTTGGCCAGCCATCCAGACGTCGCCGAATCAACCGTCGTCGGGGTCGAAGACCCAATCAAGGGAGAAATACCCGTTGGTTTTGTTGTCACCAAGGCTGGCGTGGACAGACCTGCAGCCGACATCGTCACTGAACTCATTGAAATGGTCCGAGAGGCTATCGGTCCGGTGGCCGCATTTAAGACAGCTACCCTCGTGGCAAGACTACCGAAGACACGGTCTGGAAAAATTCTCCGTGGCACAATCAAAAAGATTGCGGATGGCCGTGAGTACACTATGCCGGCGACAATTGACGATCCAGCCATTTTGGACGAGATGACAGAGGCGCTTCACTCGCTTGGCTACCCGCGGAAGGACACTCAATAAGCCACACCGCCGGAATGAGTTTTCACGAGAAGTGACACTCTTGCATCGCTGCCTGACTCTAGCGGTGCAAATCGACGAGTCGCTGTCGCTCATACAAGGTCAGCGGCAAAAATCCTGTCTCATCAGGGTCGGCGGTCAACGGCTGACAGGGGCCACACATAAGCGTGTGTGCTCTTTCGTTATGAAGCAAGCCTAGCGCATGACCCAACTCGTGCGCCACCACATGCTTCGAAACCATCACGTCGCCACGGTCAGACGACCGTGTTGAACGAATGACCACCAGATGCCGCACCGGAGTAACTCGAGGTAAGGGCCACGCAAACGACATTATGGTCTGGCGCGAGAGTAACACCACAATATCTGCATCGAGCTCTCTCAATTCCTCGGGAGAATCAGGCTCGACAACTCCGGCAGGAAGCCGCGCCCACCGCTGGGATACCTGCCGCGCATAATTCTCCAATTGACGCTGGAACGGAGCGTTGATCACGACGTCTCGTAGTTCAATCCTCGTTTCCAACTGCAGGTCCGTCAATATGACGTTCCAGAACTCAATTGCCTCTCGGGTCGCAGGCAAGCGATCATCCGTCGCTGTCGGCACGACGACAACGATAGTGTCAGCTGCGGCCGGTGAACTCATCAAGATCAAGATTGCCAAGACACCGGGAACAGAAAATAGTTTCATGACCTGATGCAGTTTAAATGAAGCTCGTTGTATCTTACTTGACCATATAGACGAAATTGTCCGGTCAAACCAAGAACCTAATCCTATGGCGACAAACATAGAAACCGGTGACACCACCCATGCCTTCTCTGCATGGGAGCGGCGCACCAGAATTTGGGCATTCGTTGTGGCACTCTTGTCTCTAGCACTCTGGGTGCCTATCGGTTTCATCGTGATTACGGCAGGTCGTCCTTTCGGCGTCACCGCGGGCCTCGTGGTGACGGCGACCGTCGCCGTGTACTTCTGGAGAACTGGTCGAATCCGTCGCCGCCGAGCCATTCTGCAGACCGCATTTCCCAACGAATGGGAAACCGTATTGCAGCGTGATGTTGCGTTCTTTCGTGTACTCACACCTGTTCAGCAACAAATTTTTCGCCGTCAACTACAGGTCTTCTTGGGGGAGAAACAGGTCACAGGAATCAAGCTCACACTCGACGACACTACTCGAGTCCTCGCCGCAGCCAGCGCGATTATCCCAATTTTTGGTTTCCCGGATTGGGAATGGAACGAGATTAACGAAATTCTGATTTATCCAACACGATTCGACCAGAACTTTACGTTTGGCAACTCCGACGGTCACAAGATTCTCGGAATGGTTGGCACGGGCAGTCTCAACCGACTCATGATCCTCTCGAAACCCGATCTCATCTCCGGATTTCGAAATCCCGGTGACAAACATAACGTCGGCGTTCACGAATTTGCTCACCTGGTCGACAAGAAAGATGGAGTCATTGACGGCGTGCCACGAATTGGGCTTGAGCGACAAGCGGTCGCTCCTTGGTTAAATCTCGTTCAACGAAAAATGGCCGAGATCAAGTCCGGACGTTCTGATATCAACCGATACGCCCTTACGAATGAAGCAGAGTTCTTTGCAGTGGCATCCGAATATTTCTTCGAGCGTCCAGGACTGATGCAACGTAAACACCCTGAACTCTACTCGGCCCTCGAGGAGGTTTTTAATCAAAACCTGCAAACCCAAGCAGTGAAACTGTCCCGTGAATTACTCCACGGGCAACCCAAATTCGGACGTAACTCGCCATGTCCGTGTGGAAGTGGAAAAAAGTTCAAAAAATGCTGCCTTGACTGAACACGGTGACGACCTAACGGCCTGCTCGCTCCTCAACACGCGCACCCGCCAGTAGATTTGTCATCCCATAGTTGCCTTCGTGGCAAGCGAATTCGTACATGTCGCCGTCGAGCGGCTTAAGATCCAAGGCTGCGGTCCAGGCTCGCTCATATATCTCTGGATCTTCCAGGGTGTATTCATACGTAAGTGTGTCAGCATCCCGTCTAGTAAAACGCTCGATGAGAATTAGTCCCGTAGACGAACCCTGGAAACTCGCCTTACCATTAAAATTTCGCGTTTCAACAACCAACGTATCACCGTTCCAGTGTCCGCGCGAACTCCCCATCCACTGCTCGATCTTCCCCGTCAGTTTCGCCCGGCCGTCCATCGGTATGATTCTTGCGTCATGAATCTGCTCTGTGTAAATCACAACGTAGTTCGACGTCTGCAGAAGTCTGAGATGATTGTTGTACCCGCCCGCAGACATCGGTGGACCGGCCTTCGTATGATGAACGCACCGTTCACCCGGACTACGATCCTCCGGGCCACGTGCAGGCCGATCACGCAGAGATCGTCTCAGGTCGATTCGATCACGCCCCTCGACCGTAAACGGTATTCGGCCGTCTGCTGGATCTACGATGAGCGAGGTTCGACCATCGGACGTTCCACGGTCCCACCAAAACTGGTCATAAGCAAGATCGACGTCCCGTTGTGCCGACAACTCCTCTCGTCGACCTGACGACGCGCGGGTAGCCGCATCCTCGTTAAGACTCGCAACCTCTTCGTCGGTCAGGAATTCTCGACCGGAATACTCTGATGGCCGTTCCAATGGTGTAATCGTGGCAAACGACCAAGCCCCTTGTAAATCAGGTCTACCATCAGGCATTCGCTGCAAACCCGCCGCCCCGGTCGTCTGACCAAAACCACTCTGTGGTACAACTAGCATCACGACGAAAACGATAACGAACACTCGATTACGCATCGATACCTCCTCATCAGAGACTTTGTCCGCAGCACACGATGACCCTCCACACAGCACCATGAATAGACGTCATTCTATGTCAGTTATACCGAGCGTTGAGCTTGACAACAGGTGCTCCGGCACAACGGTCACGCCGAGGGCGTCACATCGGTCGTGTAGAACGGCTCTAAGCGGTCAAGTGCTTCGACCGGTTCGCTGTTGACGTCCCATTTAAACAACTGGACTTCCATATGGTCTGAAAAGAAATCGACCAGCGTAAAACCATGTTGTTCTACGGGAGCGGCCAGCTCTTCCAAATCAATATGTTCCGAAGGAGTCGCGCCGATTCCACGACTGCCAGACGGCCATGACCGTGGTGCTGTGCCAACTGGCCCACTAAGAACCGTGGTCATGGGATTCGCAGACATATCCACTCCACCCGATCGCTGCATTCGTCCCAGTCCGATCGCGTGTAAATCACCACTGATCACTAGTGGCGCTCGCTCACGCTGCTCCGCCAACGCCGCCGCCAAACGGTCATGCTGGCGTAACCATCCCTCTTGCCAATACGGCTTGGCGACCGCGGTCGTTAGCCCGGTTCTCTCCGCGTTGAGTACGTCCGGATACCATTCGCCCCATTTGCCCGCAGTCCAACCGAGGGGATTCGAAGGAGCATGAACGACATGAGTCACATCGGAAGACCGCGTCCGGTCCAGTAGCCATCGCTCGACCTGGGCATCAACAAACACCGCCGTCGGCCCTGCCAAACTCAATGTACGCCTGACATCATAGAGCAGCACTTCCGCCAACCGCCCGTACCGTAAAGTGCCAAAACTTTCCGATAGATCACCTCGGACCGTTGAAGTCGACCACGGTAGTCCCATCGGCCGCTGGGAATCCGACAGAAATTCCGGATAGTAGAGCTGCTGTGTCGTTCGAGCCAACTGCAGCTGGAACCATGGAATCGGGAAATTCACGATCTTGTCGCTTGCGGCATCATTCTCCCAGTGGTCATGATCATCCTGAATAAAAAAGACAGGCGTTGAGCGAAAATCCACTCCATAAACAGGAACAATCTGGGGACCCGCCGCTGCCTTAAGCGCCGTTTCATTGTTAGTTCCAAGAACTAGAGACGAGAAATCAAAATTTGACAACTCTCCATTCCGACTCAGCGCACCATCGTCATCACCGCGCCATTGATGCAAATCCCAATACATATGGTCGCCGTTTGCCACGGCCGCATCAGGTCGAAACGAGAGCGCCCGGCGCAAGAGCCGATTGCGGATATTCGCCGGCAAGAATCCCTGTCTAACCCCGATCCCATCGTAGGAACCACTCACACCTCCAGCACACGTAAAGAAAAGGATTCTGAGTCGCTCAGGTTGAGACGTAATCGACGGGAAGGTCCGTAAGTCCCATGGCTCACAAAGCGACCGGCCCTCACTTGAGACAAGAGCCAAGCGATAGCTTCGGTCGGGTTCCAACTCCGTTACATAGAACTGCCAGTGCTCTCCGGCAGTGTCATTCATGTGGCCATCGAGAGTAGTCGACCCTAGCCGCAATCGTGGCGTACTCGAAACCGCTTCCTCGAACGACACCTTAAGAAGCATGGTTGAGTCACTTACGCTAGGCAATAAATGTCTTACCGAACCTCGATCCCAATCGTCGGTCACCGGAGTTGTCGCCTGACCCGCAGTCGCCTCAAGCGGCAACCGACCAAACAGGCTGGCTCCAACGGCGCCACTTGTCTGAGACAGAAATGTTCGTCGATCAACTATCCACGGGCTGGGCATGGTTCCCTCCTATTGTCTATGGTAACGTCGGAGTGCAAAAGGGGGCATCATGTTCTTTAGGATCTGTGCAATTATCGGTAGCATCCCAGTTTTGGGAGCTGTTCTGGTTGCTCAAAGTTTTCCTCCCGGATATCTCAATCCGGAACCGATCATTCGCGCGGCTGAGAATGCAATCGGCACCAAAAATCTCGACTGCGTCACTCTCTCCGGAACCGCCTACACTGGCATGGTTGGACAACAGCGACTTAATGGTTATGACATCGACTGGCCACGCGGGGAACGACTCACCGAGTACAGCCGGATTATCAACTGGCGCGATGGCACTATGTTAGAAACGTTCACGCGTGTGCCAGGGCACAATCCAGCCAGCTGGAAGCATGGTCTCGGATGGCGAGGAGGCACCCCAATCCAATCGAATTCACGGCAAACCTTTGCAGTCAACGGCCTATACGCATGGCACCAAGACGGCGAAGAGAGCAGCCCTATTGCGGCTCATCCAGACGATGCCGAGCGGTGGCAGCTCGACCTCTGGCTCAACCCGCACGGTTTTCTCAAAGCCGCGCGGCTTCCTGGAGCAAACCCGCGTGCAACCTGGCGGTGGGAGCTCGGAGAGATGGGCCGCGACGGAGCCACCGTCACGCCTGAGAAAGTTCGGATCGTGTCGATCACTGTATTAGATAAATACAGGGTAGACGCGACGATCAACTCAGAGAACCTTCTACAACGCATTCACACTTGGGTCCCTGATCCGGTGCTTGGTGACATGAATTACGAACACGAATTTTCAAACGAGAGCTACGTAGATATTGGTAGCGGCATTCGATTCCCAACCGGCTGGCATCACCACGAAGGATGGGACGATAACTATCAGGCACAAAGCGTGAACGCCGGACATAACGCCTTTGGCGGGAACCTCGATCAGATTCAAGCTAATGTCTGCTCGAACCCCATCTCCCTCCCTAGTTCGATCGCATCCGCCACCTTTGACGTCACCGTGGATGTGTCTGAACTTGCACCAGGAGTCTGGCTTCTTGGAGGCACATCGCACAACAGTGTGGCGATTGAGTTTGACACCTACACCGCGATCGTCGAAGCCCCGTTAAACGAAGAACGTAGTCTCGCCGTAATCGATGCCGTGACCAAACTTGTTCCTGAGAAACCCATTCGCTTTCTCGTGAACACCCATCAACATCATGACCACATTGGTGGCCTTCGGACGTATATGCATATCGGTGCAACGATCATTACCCATTGGAAAAATTACGACTTTTATGTCCAGGACGTATTGAACTACGCCCCACGATCACTCAACCCTGACATGGTCGCTCTGTGGCCACCGACCGAATTGGCTGAAGGCTACCAATACGAAACAGTTCGCGAGAACTACTGGCTTCGGGACAATTCGAGAAGTATTCATGTCTCGTATGTGCATCCTCTCGCCCATGTTGAAGGCATGCTCATTGCGTACTTGCCAGAAACCGGTCTCTTGATTGAAGCTGACCTCTTCGATTCATTCTCAGCCGAACCTACACAGGCAACAGATGCTAATCGGAGCCTCTACCGTCACGTACAGCGACTTGGACTCGATGTCAAAACAATCGTTCCCATTCACGGCCAGCCAGTTCCATGGAGCGAATTTCTTAAACTGATCGAAAGGACGAACTAGTACTGCCCGGAATCGACACGGTCTCTAATCGACTGGCGCTTCTGGCAGCGGTGTGGGCGGAATCCCTCTTGCATCGAAGGTCCCGC
>CAZUZW010000001.1:0-86018 GCA_964624855.1 uncultured Vicinamibacteraceae bacterium | reverse complement strand
TTACCGTAACGCCAATGGGTCACGTCCTTCCGGCGACGCACAACCCGCAATACATCTTGTGCCTGGGTCACGTCCGCGGCCCTCCGCAAAGGCCTCGTCTTCAGCACGGGACCCGATGAGTAAACCAGGTAACCCATAATTGCCTTCGTGACACCGCGGTTCGTAATAGATGCGGTTCGGTGCTTCGGGTTGCTTGGCGAAATCCTGGACAACTGTCCACGGTCGCGTCCAGACGGTCGAATCCTCCAGCGTAGAGACAACCTCAAGGGTCTCTGGACCCGTTCGCCTCCATCGCTCAATGAGACGCAGATTCTCACGAGCACCCCTGAATTCCGTTTTACCACTGAAGTTCGTCACGTCGACCACCAGCGTGTCACCCTCCCACCGGCCCCGAGAATCCCCCCACCACTGTCGGACGTGAGCCGGCAGGTGCGGAGCATCGGTAATTGGAATAACGCGATTGAAGCCTTGGCCCTGTCCCACATCGTAAAAAATCGTGACAGCCCCTGGCGACTGGACAATTCGATAATGAATCCCCGTAAAACCCCCTCGGAAATTCGGTAAATTCCCACTCATACAACGCTCGCCCAAACTGCGGTCCTCTGGTCCGTTGGCACGATTGATGTTTCGCGTCGAATAGTACGGAGGTTGCTGGTCTCGTAATGGTGATCGTGGCCCGTAGGTGCCACCAATGCACCCGTCAAGGCCGTCCCGACATACCACGGTATTCTGCAACAACGCCGCCTGATACTCAAAGAGTTCAGTCTGCCTGGCTCGCGCTTCTGGTGTCAGTGGCGGAACCTTGCCGTCGGGCGGATCGATGACCATGCCTGTTCGTCGCCCAGTCGGCCGCTGCGAGGTAAACACTGCATTGTACGCACCGGCTACGTCCGCTTCGCTGCCCCGTTCGGCTCGAACATGATTGCCAAACACAGAGCCATTCGCACGTTCACGGTCAAGTTCTGCAACCTGTTCTTCAGTGTAAAACTCAGTTGTAACCCCATTGGGACGTTCGAGAGGCACGAGAAGCTCAACACTCCAGATACCTTGCAGGTCCGGTTCACCCCACGGTGTTAGTAGCGCGTTAGACTGCTCTGTTTGCGCAGCTTCAAGTTTCGAAGTACTGGTCTGTGAGACATAGGTCATCGCACCAACGACGACAGCCATCAAGACCACGGCGCCTAGCTTGCGCAGTTTTTGGTTGTGCATGAGTGACTCCTCTTAATCACACTTACGGGTCCCTAAAAAGACTAGTTGGGTAGGCCAACGCCCAGCGCCTACGCATATGAGGGCCAGAGTGCCCATCACCAGTTCCAATGTCAAGAAGATAAGGGTCGAGAGCGGTTCTAGCTCCTCACGGGAAGCCCACCTATCACTTCTGCAGGTTAGATTGGTACTTTTCTCGTTATTCCTATGGCGTAGTTAGATCACCGGTAGACGCCGTTCGGAGCGACTTTCGGTAGGTTGAAACGAGAATCTGTGAGCATTGCGTACAACTTTTTATCGGTCGCTCTAAACTCAGCCATCGTACACAACTTCCACTCATCATAATATTCAGTGCATACACGTGGTGACCGGTCTCCAAACATTCCGAGAAGCGTGACCAATCCCCAAATAGAAGTACTCAATATAAGACTACTAGTCCCCTTACTCAAGCCGCTCATACCACTCGCGAAGTGCCCGCCCGATTTCATCTGGACAGTCTTCTTGCACAAAGTGGAGACCAGAACCTAAATCAACCATCTCCAAATTCTTGATATGGTCGCGACACCACAGGACCTGCTCTTTCCGGATTAACGCACCTGGCGTCGCGTATAACAACAACTTGGACACCTCCGACGTGGCAAGCCACGATGTGTAGTTGTCAACCAACTGGACAACCTCCTCGGGCTGTCCATCGACCGGAATCTCATTCGGCCATCGCCACACCGGCTTTCGACTCGATGGTTCGATAAACGGCTCACGATAGGCCTGCATCTCGTCGTCCGTCAATTTGCGTTGAATCGCACCTGGCAGCACCTGCTCAACAAACACATTCTTGTTCACAATCAAGTCCCATCCCACCTCGGGTGTGCGAAACGCTTGAAAGAGGGGACGCACCGTATGTGGCCACTCTGCCCACGTCATCGACCGAACAATGGCCTCCATAAATGCGACACCCTTGACATTCGTCTCGTGGCGCCGAGCGTAATGGAACCCCAGTGCCGACCCCCAATCATGAATGACCAATGTTATTCGTTGGAGTCTCAGTGCCTCGATAAACCCTTCGACATACCGCACGTGATCCACCAGGCGATACTCAAGGTCCGGTTTGTCTGACTTCCCCATACCAATGAGATCAGGCGCAATTACCCGTGCCCCCGACTCAAGATGCGGCAAGATATACCGCCACAGATATGAAGAGGTCGGATTCCCATGCAGAAACAGAATGGGATCGCCGTGACCTCCTTCCACGTAATGCATTTTCGAACCGAGAACGTCAACAAAGTGTGATTCGCAAGACATAGCAACCCACTATCGAAAAACATCCATCAAATGAACCGATCCCTTCAACCAGCTCACAGCATTAAAAGGTAGCCAAACCCATGAACGGTGTCGCGGTTCCGTTCGGCACAGGCATGACCGCCCACGACACCATGAATTCCCAGCGCTTCAAACGGGCTGACACTTCTGAGAGGTCCTTGAAATAACCGTTGTCGATTGTTGGGGTTCCCCAAATGGGAATCAGAATGTCATGAATCGGTCGTCGCCAAAATCTCTCGACACCAGACGGTTGAACATCAGCCACAGCGTCACTTCCTAGGATGGCTATATCTCGTTCCTTTAACCACGGTAAGACAGACGCGTGAAGTCCCGCGGACTCGCCTGCATAATTCCAGGGACCTTCCTGATCCCGACGTGCCCACCGTCCAGTCCTAAGAAACACCGCGTCGCCACTTCCGATAGTCACCCCAGCGAATTCTTCCCAGGCTTCAAGGTCTTCCACAAAAATCGGCAAGCGTTTTTCGAGATACGGAACTCCTTTCAACAAGGGAATGTCGATTAAGACCCCACGGGTAACGTAACCAAGTCCCATCTTGTCGATCGACGCCCCACCTTCGCAACCGTTCTCGGTCAAATTCTGTGGCTTCCCGTTGTAAATGGTGGGGTTCTCACGATCGCTTTGCACGACGTAATGACAAATCGCGTCAATATGGGCGTTACCACCATCATGGATTGCAAAACTGATGGCATCAAGGGCTCCCCGCACCTCGCCTGTCTCAGGATCCAGGCCGGGCATCCAATGTCTATTCATTACTCGCATGTTCGAGGTGTCGATACCGGGTTCGGCAAGATTGATTGGGTCTGGAAAGTGGTACAAAGAGACCGAAATACCTTCTTCGACCAATTTCACCGCTGCCTGCGTTTTCTCCTCGGTGATCAGATTAAGCGTGCCTCGCTCATCATCGGGACCCCACCGGCCCCAATTCTTCATCTCCTGCTCCCATGCAAGCATTTGCTCGTGGGTAACCAATTTCTCTGGAGACTGGGTCATCGGGTGAGGTTCAATCGGAACCGATTGGCTGGAACCCGATGCCGGCGGCGGTTCGGAACTCTCCAACACCTGGCAGCCACTCCCGGCGACCGCAAATAACAGGACAAATGAGACGAAGAAATAACCATAATTGCGCATATCTGACGAACCTCCGATCGAGACAGGTAAATCCTGACCGATTATTCCATAGTCAATATATATGTACCCGCCTTCGTCATCGGTTCTGACGTATGAATATTTAATCTGATTCGTTATGAGACTAATGACACCGTCATCAAAATCGTCCATCATCAGATATGGCCAGCCTGAAATGGGTGCGTTCCAGTCTCTTAGTGCTTGGGGTTACGCTGGCGCTCAGCGCTACCACAGTCGCGATTCTGGTAATCGCGTTCGGCATGCGAATTGAAATGACCGGCAACGGTCTCCGTCCAGCATTCCTCTTTGACGACCCAGAAGAACACTTCAGTCAACTTGAAGAAAACCGAGCTCAACACTACTCACACTTGCTTCCGGCTGCTTCGATTGCACCCGACTCAGGAAACGCCGGTGGTGGTCCCTACTGGACGAACTTCCGAGGCCCGACCAGGGATGGACGTTACACACAGACCGCAATCAGAACCGATTGGCCATCAGACGGTTTGACGCCACAGTGGCACCAACCCATCGGAGGCGGCTACGCATCATTTGTCGTCGCCGAAGGCCGTGCCATAACGATTGAACAACGTCGTGACGAAGAAGTCGTCACGGCCTATGACCTCCAGACCGGACGAGAACTCTGGAATCATGCGTGGGCGGCTGAATTTAAGGAATTTCAGGGTGGTCCAGGACCTCGTGCGACGCCGACTTGGCACGATGGTCGAGTCTATGCCCTCGGGGCAACTGGTTACCTGTGGAGCTTAGATGCTGCAACTGGCAACGTCATTTGGAGTCGCAATATTCTTGAAGACAGTCAGGCCACTAATCTGCAATGGGCCATGGCCTCCTCACCCCTCGTCGTCGATAATTTACTGATCGTTCAACCGGGCGGCGAAAACGGATGGTCCGTCGTCGCATACGACCTCGGCACCGGTGATGTGGTGTGGCATACGCTTGACGATCTCCAGTCGTATACATCACCAATGCTTGCCACGCTTGCAGGCCAACGGCAGGTGATCGTCGTGACCGCGGATCGGGTAGTTGGGCTAGAAATTCAAGATGGACGTCTGCTCTGGGAACATCCGTGGTCTCCGTCGATGGTTCCCAATATCGCACAACCCATACTCGTCGGTGACACACAGTTGTTTCTGTCCGCATCCTATGGCCATGGCGCGACGTTGCTCAACTTCGTTAACGACGGCAATCGTATCTCCGTCGAACCGGTCTGGCAGAACAACCGAATGAAGAATCGTTTTAGTAGTTCCGTGCTGCACGAAGGCTACATTTACGGGCTCGACGAATCGATTCTTGCCTGTATCGATGTCGCGACTGGCGAACTACAGTGGAAAGGTGGGCGGTACGGGTATGGTCAACTCCTCTTAGCCGGCGACCATCTCGTGGTCTTAACGGAAGATGGCGATTTGGTGCTGGTCTATGCCAACCCACATGGCCACGACGAAGTTGCCCGTACGACGGCAATCGACGGTAAAACGTGGAACGTTCCGGCTCTCGAGAATGGCCAACTCCTTGTCAGGAATGCAAGAGAAATGGCTGCGTTTAATCTCGGACTTGAGTAACCTGATCCCGCACCCCTAAACACCCATGGTGTGGTTTGTCACAGTCACAGCAAGTTGTATCTTGACCGGACTCGAAACGCTACGACCAGTGCTTTGACACAGACACACCTGATGCCGTGTACTAGGCGACAGTCAGAACTCCGACACGGCCAGTAGCGATGTCCGTGGTAAGATTTTGCTTTGGTTCGAAGCTAACTGTGAATTTAAATGCGCCTGTAGCTCAGCTGGATAGAGCGCCGGGCTTCGAACCCGTAGGTCGGGGGTTCGAGTCCCTCCGGGCGCGCCATCTTCTCGTCTGTGGCAGACATTTCTGTTTCAATGTCGTACACCATGGCGACGATGCCAAGACGACCGTTGTTGCATGCAGTGACCGCCGCTGCGCCCGTAGCTCAGCTGGATAGAGCGCCTGCCTCCGGAGCAGGAGGTCGCAGGTTCGAATCCTGCCGGGCGCGCCACTGCTCCTGCTTGCAACTTCACGTGGGCCGCTAGCTCAACTGGTAGAGCAGCAGACTCTTAATCTGCGGGTTTGGGGTTCGAGTCCCCGGCGGCTCACCACTTTTTCCTAGGAAACACGTCTGTTCGTCGCCAGGCCAAAGGTCAAGATCACCACGATATACCCACACACTACCGGGTTAGGATCTTGTCAAGATTCGACGGCTACGAACAGCTACCCCCACTGCGTTCACCGCGGACCCACTCCGCCAGCATCTGCCACTCCGGATCGTCGCGACTCTGCCACCGGCGCGGTCCGTTGTGGGTGTAGGCTCCGCCACCATCCGGATGGAGTGGCTTCAGGAGAAAGCGACTCTGCTCGGCGTTGCCTGGAGCAATCACTCGAGAGATCAATCGGTATGCGCGCTCGGCTTCCTCATCGCTCCACTCGTTATCGCGCTGAGGCTCCGGCGCAAAACCGTTAAGGCCACTCGAATGGCAGCGGCTACAACGGATCTGGCCTTCACGCCCAGCCTGAAAAACGGGCTGGACGCACGCGCGGAAGAACTCGAAGTCGATCTCGGGTTCAGGCTCCGGGACATATTGGTTCGGCAAGCTTTGGATCCATTGAAGGACGGCGCCGTACTCGGGATCGTCACGCGACGTCCAGTACGTCCCCCCCGTGTGCGTGAGTCCACCCGCTTCAGAGTCGAGAGGTTTCAGCAACAGGCGGCTGTTCTCTGGGTCATCCGTGTTGATCAGTTGGCTGACCACGTCGAAGTTACGCCGCGATTGCTCGCTGGTCCACCCGCTGTTAGTTTCCGGCCTCTCAAGACTGAACCGCACGTCCGTCTGCCAGGTGTGACACATCACGCACGACGCGTACGACCTTTCGCCGCCGCTCGTGGTTCCGCCACGATCAGCCATGAAGACGCTCTCAACTGTATTCCGATACGTCTCCACATCGTCTGAGCTGGGGAAGGGAGCAGATGCGCAGGCGCTAAGAAATATGGCAAGCGCAGCAAGAGGGACCAGCCCCAAGCTGGTCCTGATGCCGGTCAGGGATGTCCCACGACGGGACTGCGGGTCGGATTGTCTAGTGTTCATCATCGTCTACTGACCGGACGGCATGCCGGCTCCTCTTGGGTTCACGCGGTCGGGTGGTAGTACCACGGTGCTGATGCGTGCCGGTCTGGCACCCGTCGTGATGCTGGCCACGATCTCGAGCGTCTGGAGGTCGATGGCCAAGGTCTGATCCGTGCCAGAGACCCCCACGTACATGTAGCGGCTATCAGGGGTGGAGGTTATCCAGTTGGCGCTAGGACCGACTACAACGGCACCGATATACTCCAGGTCGGGCAGTGTCCAGCCGTAGATCCGACTGTCCAGTCGGCTCGACGCCCAAAGGGCCGAGCGATCCGGCAGCACCTCGAGACCGTGCATGTCGCCAGTCTGAATCCCATCAGCGTTCTTCTCCCACAACGGCAGCTCGGGAGGCCAAATCATGTCGACGACCTCACGCTTTTCCCAGTCGATAACCCAGACAGCGTTGATGCCGGTCGCCTGGGCGAACATCCGCTTGGTTGATCCGTCGTCGTTGGCCTCGAACGCCATGGGTCGCACATTGTGATGGGTCCGGCCATACTGTTCGTAGCCTGTCAGCTCCATCCCCCAGACTACAGTGTCGGTCACGGGATCAATCACCTGAATTGTCGGCATTCCGGGCCCGACCTGCCCTCGAAGACCCGCCACGGCGAAGTTCTCGTCAGGCGTCATGAACACATTGTGGACCGGGTTGTGCACCTCGATGCTCTTGATCAGCGTGTGGGTATCGATGTCGATCACGTCGACGACCGCTGGAAATTGACTATCACTGTCGACCTGAACACCTGGCCCAAGCGGGTTGGCCGACCTGCGGATGTTCCCCGCATAAATCTTCCGATGCTTCTTGTTCACTGCAATCTTGTTCGGCCGTTCCGACAGCGGAATCTGCTGCACAAGTTCCAAAGTCTTCGTATCGAACACATCGACGGTGTGCTCCATCTCGTTCGAGCAGTAGTAGTAGAGTCCGTCGGGGTGAACGGTAAGGTTGTGGGCGTTCGGGCACCCCCGAATCAACCCCACCACCTCGTTGATGGCCGGATCGATAACGTGGTGGATGTTTCCGGCGTTGTTACTCTGCAGAATCCGCACTTCGACTCCCTCATAGGAGTCAAGGCTGGGTACAAATTGCGCCGACGCCGACGTGGCAACAAGCAGAGTGCTGACGACGATTAGTAAGGCTCGGACGATGAGTAAACGCGACATACTGGACCTCCGTGTACATGATACGCGAAGAAGCGGCTCGCGACGGCTCTTTAATGTAAAAACCACTGGTCATGCGCCGAACCGACGTCGACGCACGGAGCAAGCCATAGGCCCTCCTTTTGACAGTGCTTGTCAGAACCGAAACAGCCGGTTGACTTTGATGATGAAGGCGCGGTTATTAAGCTCTGGAAAGCGACGCGCCAGTGTGTCGCGCTGATCGTTGTAGACAACGAAGAGCTCGCTGCCAGGGCGAGGGCGAGGGTTCGTGTCGGCATGAATTAGAGCTTCGTCAAGGAGCGACGAACAGCACCAAGACGACACCAATTACAGTCGAAAGTACCCACCCCACAAGACACACCCCCACCGCCCGGAAGGTACTGTGGTAGTCCAAGGCCTGGCGGATGGCAACCACCATAGCGACCAACAACCAAATCTGCGTAAGACTCAAGACAAGAGGACCCACACCGGGAAGGCTTCCAAAAATGCGAAGCAGTCCCGGTGCTTGGGCGAACCCCAAGGTCCGCATAAGCTCGCCGACGTCTGCGCGCGTTTGGGGCTCTGGTAACAACCGGGTACCAATGATGTAAGTCGTAAAGGCCCAAGTGACCCACCCTATCAGCGCCGCGATGGCGCCGATAATGAACAAGCCAAGACCTCCAGCCCCCAAGCCAACTGATCCGATCCCACCAGCGAGACTGGTCAGAAGCACCACTCCAGCAGCTTGGCCAGTGGCACCACTATCGGCCTCCACTTCTTCAAAGACATGCACGTCGAGCTTGGCCGCTCCGATCATCCGCTCTGTGAAACTCGCCAATTCGCTTCCCCTTACGTGAAGTTGTTTTCGCCTAGTCATGATAGACCAAGCCGAAGATTCACCGGTGTGATTGGTGGCTGACACCTCCGAAAAAAAGAGCGCACCACTAGTAGAACAGTTGTTGGCTCTGGGTCACACCGTCCAGAGGTCAGCTCCTGTTACGGATTAGTGCAGATGAAACTCTCGGCTTGACGGGAATCCCCCGTTTGACTGTATCGCGCAACGGACGGATACGGGCAGAGCTTGCGAGTGAACTCCACACTCGTCGTGTCCGCGTCGTCGTCGGTGTACTTCGTGGCAATTAACTGGTCTGGCGCCACACCCGTTTCTACCCACTCCTCCAGGGCGACCTGGACGTCGTGCATGGCGTCACGATGGGGAGGAATCTGTTGGCCGACTCCTCCGAAGCTATTCGCTCCAGCGCCACGGTAGCAGTGCGCCATCCCCGGGACCATGAACAGTCGATAGAAATCCTGAGTCTCAACTAGCCCCCCCATTGCCGCCGCCACTCTCTCGTAATAGATCGGGCTGTAACCAGGTTGCAACGTCTGATCGTTCCAGCCGTGATACTGGATGATCTTGACGCCCTGCTGTTTTGCAGCCGAAAGATCGGTTTCGATGGCGTCAGCATGAAAACCAACCTTGGATTCAGCAAACGCCAGGTCAGCATCAAAATCAAAGGTTCGATAGTCCCAGTTGGGATCTTCAAACACCAGGTTCGAGAAGTAGGTCCGCCCGAGATTCGTCACTCCGTCGGCTACAACCCATCTCTCCCAACCACGCTCACTACCGATTGTCCACCCGGGAAAGATGGAAGCGCCGGTCCGCGGATGCTTCGGACCACTGTAGAGTTTTTCCAACGACGCTACCTGCGGCGCCGTCAAACACTCATCGCTGTCCGCCGTGGTGCACCGCAGGCTCTCGGGCTCGAAGGTGCACTTGTTAGGTTCCTCAATCAGCCCGTCGACAAGTCCGTCGGTCGCATCGCACGCGGCAATCGCCGCAGCCTCAATCGCAGGTAACTTAGCCGGCGGTATCGCGGCGCCTGGAGCACTAAGTGTCTGCGCGCTCCAAACAAACCCCGCATTCGAGTGCGACTGATAATTCCACGGAGCCCCCACAACAACTCCGTCGAAATCGCCCGGATACCGCTGGACCTCCATAAGAGCCTGGCGTCCACCATTCGAGCACGAATTGAAGTAGGAATAAGTGGCCGCTCGGCCGTAATAGGCTTCGATCAGACCTTTCGCCGCCACAGTCACGAGATGTTTCGACCGATAGGCATAGTCGATCACCCTTTCCGGATGGCCAACGGCCCAGCTGTCGTCGGTCGAAAGATGCCCGGTGTCGGTTGACGCAGTCGCGTATCCACGCCTCAACCATTCATCAAGACCACCGTCCAGACCAAGCCGCGTGTAGTTGAGCCTCCCCGCAAAGCCACCTTCCCCTGAGGAGACGAACTTTCCGTTCCACGAGTCGGCCGGCAACCAGACTTCGAAATTGATGGTCGAATCGTTAGTGGGCCGGCTCACACCAACCACGCGGCAAAACGCCGGTAGGTCTGTCAACCTTTGGTCTGTCGGTGTCACCAAGGATCCCGTGGATACCGTTGTCGTCGCCACGATGGTCGTATTGCCTTCAAATGTCAGACTCACCAACTCTGCACAAACTTGTTCTGAAGCAGTCACCTGTGCTGCCGGGCTCTGACCAGCGGTGGCCAATGAGGTGCGTACGATGACGGCACACACTAGCGTGGCACTCAGGAAGCCAATGACCAGACGGCTGATCCGCGGCCGTCGCTTCAGTAGGTAGACGAGGTCGTAACAACTCATCTTACCGTCCGCTGATTCGCTCATAGCTCACCTCCGGAGTGATCTCATCTGATCGCGTGTGGACGTCCACGCCGCTAGTCGATAGGACCCTGCTTCTCCCAGTACAGGTGACCGCCCTCCATTTCGCCGGCCTCATTGAGCCTCGGCGGACCGCCGAGCCGCAACACATTGCCCGTGAACTGATAGAACCGTTTCGTCGCATCCACGTATCGGGCAGGGCGAAGACTACCTTGCTGATTGTGCATAACAAACCGCGGCTCATAGTTTTCATAGGTGGTGAAGCGCCCAAAATAGCCGCCGTAAGTCTGAAACGCCTCTAGCGCCTCGTCGGCAGTCGGTCGGACACCGGCGTACTGCGTTCGGCCCTCCTTGTGCATAAGGTGAACCATCATGTGACCGGTTGGTGTGTAGATGATGTAGGAGGTGCCGGCACGTTCCTCGTTACGCTGGCCGTGAAATGTCTGCTCTCCGTCTTTCTCCCTGTAGCGGTCTGTGTACAACAGACGATGGAACCCGACGAACTTCTTCGCTTCCGCTGAAAGTGGCGCATTCGGCAGCCGCTCCCACACCAGCCGGCGGGTCGCTGTGGACTTGCCGCCGCCATCTGCCGGAGCCGGTGTGAGAATCAGGCGGTCACCCTCGAAATCGTAGAAACGTTTCACGTCAACAATGCCGCCCTGATTAATGTGGCCAAAGCGTTGATGCTCGACGAACTGTTGCTGTTCATCCACCGTGAACGATCCGAAGTACGCGGTGTAACCTTGCAGTGCAACCTGCACCTCAGCCCCGGGCGGCGGAAAAGAAGAAAACGGCAGCCGACTGCGGGGCATGATGTGTACGCCCATATGACCAGTGTCAGCATAAGTGATGTATCCGATTCGATTAAAGTTTGGAGTCTCGGACCATTCTCCGGTATTTCCGTCCTTGATCTCAGTCGTGATCAGTCTGTACGTCCCAACAAATTTTGCACGATCGCTCATCGACGTTGATTCCTGTGCCGCCTCTAGTAGAGTGGCCTGATCAACCACCGCTCGCACACCGAACAAGATCGGGATCGACACGGCTACCACTGCGACCATTAACACTGTTCTGACGTTCCGTTCATTCCTCATGACGCTTCCTCCTTAATCAGAGAACTGTTCAGGAATCGACACCCCACTGACCACCGCTCAGTCTTGAGCTGGCGCTGCAGGCAACGCGAACACATAGAGCGCACTGCCTGCCCGTCGAAAGCGGGCACTGTCGTCCGGTTCCGTATCCGCCGTCACTTGGTCGTTACCCGTTCGCGCACTACCGATGATGGCGACATACTGCCGACCGTCAGGTCCGATGTAGGTGATGGGTGCATTCCGGAAGTCACTCCCGGTCCGGAACGTCCACACAATCTCGCCGCTGCGAGCGTCAATCGCGCGGACCACACCCTCGTTTGGACCACCCTGGAAGACTAGATCCCCTCCAGTAGCCATGACCGGCGTGTTGTTGTCGGTCGTCCACTGGACCCTCCATACGGTCTCTCCCGCAATCGGGTCGTTGGCCTGCAGCTCTCCGACAACCTCCTCATCGGGCGGGCTCGGAGCCCGACCACCGCGCTCGCGTAGGGTATAGCGGTTACCGGGAACATAGTCGCCCTCAACCATTTGAATAAGTCCGCAGGTATTTGACGTCGAGGTGTACACAAGTCCGGTGCGCGGCGAATACGCGTCGTTCTGCCAATTTCTGGCAGCGATTCCAGGACACCAGCCGACGGCGACATCTTCGGCGTCTGGCACGTAATTCTGTCGATCCTCGAGGTCGGTGAACATCATCTTGTTGATGTCGTACCGCGGTCGGCCGGTTTCCATGTTGACCCCCGCGATGAGGTCGTTGTAGACGAACATCCAGGGTTCGACAATCATCTCCCCAGTAGCGCGGTCGAACACATAGAAGAACCCGTTCCTTCCCGGGTGCACCAGTGCCTCTCGCTGGCGACCATCGATCTCAAGGTCCATAAGCACCATCGCGCTGGGCTCGTCAAGGTCCCACTGGTCTTGAGGGGTTACGTTATACGCCCAGATCAACTCGCCGCTGTCGGCATCGCGGGCTAAAATCGATGCGCAGTAGTTGTTCCGATAGCCGGTCAACCCGCCCTGCTCGTCCAGCTCGACGACGCCCCACTCTCGACGGTAGTCCGGATTCCACGGGCCGCAGTTGCTTGTGCCGTAGTAGAAAAGATTCAGCTCCGGGTCGAACGTGAACCACCCCCAGACCGAGCCTCCGCCACGCCGCCAGGAATCGCCATACCACGAGTCGAGCGCCGGGTTGGCAATCCGATCGTCCGGGTAGAAGGGGTCAAAGCGGGGCCCGATGCCGACTTCGTTGTTCGGCCCCATGCTGTAGTAGCGCCATCTGAAACTACCGGTGTCGATGTGATATGCAGTGACGTGGCCCCGTACGCCGAATTCCCCGCCCGCAACGCCCACTATGACCTTGTCATTGACGACCAACGGCGGAGTACTCACCGTCTCGCCGATTGTGATGTCGGCGTTCTCAGCCCGCCAGATGACGTCTCCGGTCTCCGCATCGAGCGCAAACACCTGACCGTCAAGCGTGGCGAAGAAAATCCGACCGTCGGCATAGCTCAAGCCGCGGGTCTGCGCGCCGCAGCAGGCACTCCTTACCGCTGTTTCCAAGTCAGGAAACTCAGGCCGAAACTCCCACTTGATGACCCCTTGACGCATGAGGTCGAGTGCGTACACATAGTTCGGTTTCGGTGTCACGATATACATCGTGTCGCCAATTACGAGTGGCGATGCTTCGTGTGAATCTTGGATGCCGAGCTGCATTGTCCAGGCCATTTCGAGGGTCTGGACGTTCTCAACGTTAATCTGGTCCAGTGCGCTGTAGTTCCAGCCTGCATAATTGGCGTTGGGCATAACCCATTGCGATGGGTCGCTCTCCGCAGCCTCCTGGGCAACCGAGACTGCCGGCACGTTAAACACGCATAGAAGCAATAAGATACGAATCAACACTCTGGCACTTGAGTGGATTAGTAGGTTCACTTTGCACCCTCCTTGAGACTTCGTCCCGTAAACGCCTCCATATCGAGGCATTGTGCCACTTTTCGGAGGGAACAGAAATGGGTTTATTGGAAATGATGGTGCTCCATTCAGGAGTTCTGACCGGCTACCGCGATGGGCACGAACCGTTGAACCACCAACCAGCCCCGCGGCGAGGAGTTACTCACGAAACGGTTCCGCTACGTCAACCTGCACTTCAAACCGTTTAACGTCGGTGTAGGTGGCTGTGCCATCAATCCGAGAACCGCTCCGCGTTTGATACCGTTCTCGCATTTCCGTAGGCACCGCGTGGCCCAGCTCAGAGTTGAATTCGTACGCGACAACGATAGTCGCATTAAAGTCACGCGCCTCAAATCGTACTTCGCTCATCAACACGCCGCCCGTCCTGGATTCGATCCAAAACCGACCCTGAGCAGGCATATTCCGACCATTACGCCCACTCACAACTGTCCACGGCCACGTTTCGACATACTCAACAACCCAGACATCCTCAGCGTTATCCATCTCCGGAAAATCCATACCAAGAGACGCCGACTCGCTCACTCCCCGCTTAAATGAGAATCGTGGTTTGTAGTCAGAGCTAAGAAACAGCAAAGCGAGCGTCGGCGTATTGATAGTTCGTTCTATATCACCAAGGTTGTACCGAGCACTCTCCGACAAAATACCCTGAATTTGACGCTCGGCTGACGGCGTGTCACTCAGAAATAACCGCGTAAGCCGGTCTTCTCGATCGCGCACCGGTCGACCATCCGTTTCAAACACATCACGAAAGCCAAAATGTCGCTCCGCACCCTCTGGTTGAACCAACAGGTAATCTGACCTCAATGTAATACGTTCATACCCGTCGCTCTGGAACCCACCAAACCCACCGGTCCCTCGTGAGCTGACACGCTGCTCATACCGCTCTTCCATGACAACACCTTGCAACTGCAGGTGTAGCGAATCTACAGACTCCGTCGAGCGCGACAAGACCTCAATAAGAGTCAGTCCCTGATTGGTCCACAGGCCAGACCCAAGGAACATCACGGTCGCGAGCAGTACGTTCGTATACCCAGTCATAAATGGTTAAGCCCGCACCAAAGCTAGCAACGCCGTTCACCTAACTTGCTCTTGCGTCTAGTTGTAGTCAAATATTCAATGCGTAATGCAAAGAAGGCCGATCCGACAATCGGCCTTCTTTACATTAACTAGACGCCGCCAGCTCTCAGGCAACCGTTACAAGGACCTGTTTGGAATCAAGCAAGGTCAAAACGATCAAGATTCATCACCTTCTCCCATGCAACCACAAACTCACGTACGAACGTCTGCTCCGAGTTATCACATGCATAGACTTCCGCAATGGCTCTGAGCTGGGAGTTCGAACCGAAGACAAGGTCGACGGCAGTCGCGGTCCACTTGAATTCACCTGTCTCCTGATCGCGTCCCTCAAACACATCACCGGATATTGAAGACGTCTGCCACTTGGTGTTCACGTCGAGCAGATTTACAAAGAAATCATTAGTCAACAACTCAGGCCGTTTGGTCAAGACGCCACGTTCAGACTGTTCGGTGTTTGCATTCAGCACACGCATGCCACCGACCAGCACCGTCATCTCAGGCGCAGTCAACGTCAGCTTATGCGCCCGATCCACCAACAGTTCTTCCGCCGATCGTTGGTGGCCCGCGCCAAGGTAATTACGAAACCCGTCCGCGGTCGGTTCGAGCACGGCAAACGAATCGACGTCGGTCTGCTCCTGCAATGCGTCGGCCCGTCCTGGCGAGAAGGCAACCTGCACGTCATGCTCGGCGTTCTTTCCAGCCTGCTCGACGGCTGCGCATCCACCCAACACGATTAGATCTGCGAGTGAGACCCTTTTCCCGTTGGACTGCGCGCTGTTAAATGCTGTTTGGATTTCCTCCAGTGTCTTCAGCACGTTTTTCAGTTCCACCGGGTTATTCACTTCCCAATCCTTCTGTGGCTCGAGACATATGCGAGCACCATTCGCCCCACCGCGTTTGTCGGTGCCACGGAACGTCGCCGCCGACGCCCAAGCCGTCGAAACGAGTTGGGAAATAGACAATCCTGAGGCGAGTATCCGACCCTTGAGGTCAACAACATCTTGCTCGCCAATCAATTCATGACTAACGTTCGGAACTGGGTCTTGCCATAACTGTGGCTCCGCAGGAACTAGTGGCCCGAGACACCGCGTACGGGGCCCCATGTCGCGGTGCGTCAGCTTGTACCACGCCTTGGCAAAGGCGTCTGCAAACTCCACGGGATTCTCGTGAAAACGCTTCGAGATCGGCGCATAGGTCGGATCCATTTTCAGCGCGAGGTCCGTAGTGAACATTATGGGGGCATGTTTCTTAGAGGCATCATGCGCATCCGGCACGGTACCTTCGGCTGACGTATTCGTGGGAGTCCACTGTGTTGCACCGGCAGGACTTTTTACCTGCTCCCACTCGTAACCGAAAAGGTTGTCAAAGTAATTGTTGTCCCACTTCACCGGGTCGGTGGTCCATGCACCTTCCAATCCGCTTGTAATCGTGTCGCCGGCCTTACCGCTACCAAAACTGTTCGGCCAACCGAGACCTTGCTCCTCTAGGGTGGCACCTTCTGGATCGGAACCAACGTATTGGTCAGCATCGGCAGCACCATGCGCTTTGCCAAATGTGTGTCCACCAGCAATGAGCGCAACCGTCTCCTCGTCATTCATCGCCATGCGCCGAAATGTTTCTCGAATGTCCCTTGCCGCAGCGAGAGGATCAGGGGTGCCGTTCGGCCCTTCAGGATTCACATAAATCAAACCCATTTGAACGGCTCCGAGGGGCTCTTCGAGTTCTCGGTCTCCACGGTAACGCTCGTCTGCAAGCCACGTGTTCTCAGGTCCCCAGTAAATATCCTCTTCAGGTTCCCACACGTCCTCCCGTCCTCCAGCGAACCCGAGCGTCGTAAATCCCATAGATTCCAGAGCGCAATTGCCAGCAAATATCATTAGATCCGCCCACGAGATTTTCGAGCCGTACTTCTGTTTAATCGGCCAGAGCAACCGGCGCGCCTTGTCGAGGTTCACGTTATCAGGCCAACTATTGAGGGGCGCAAAGCGTAACGTGCCAGATGCGGCGCCACCTCGCCCGTCGCCAATCCGATAGGTCCCAGCGCTATGCCAAGCCATTCGAATAAAAAGCGGTCCATAGTGACCGTAGTCGGCCGGCCACCAATCTTGCGATGTCATCATTACCTCGTCGACATCCTTCTTCAGCGCATCCAAATCAACTGACTCAAACGCGGCAGCGTAGCTAAACTCGGCGTCCATAGGATCTGACAGGGAAGAGTTCTGGTGGAGCACTTTTAGGTTTAATTGATTCGGCCACCAGTGTTGGTTCGAAGTGGTTCCAACTGCTGTATGTTTATGAGATCCGCCCAACACCGGGCACTTTTTTTCGCTCTCCATCTACTCTCCAATCGTGTTCTATATTTCTTGCAACCTATCCTGTATACAAGGATACGGCGAAAACACTTGCAAATTGAAGCAGAAGCCCGTGAGAGTGCCCCTTGAATCACCTCCGGTGGGGGTTGACCACTGCTACACTTCCGTCATGGGTTCAAATTTGATCGTTCTCGACAGCATTGATGCACTCGACCGTATCATTGCGACCTCAGGAGAGCACTTAGTCTTGTTGTTCAAGCACAGTGTCACGTGCGGTACCAGTGCACAAGCCCACGACGAACTCGTCGCACATCTTAGTGAAGACCAACACACCACCCAATACGGCATCGTTACTGTGCAAACCCATCGTAACGTTTCAGATGCCATCGAGACACACTTCAATGTGCGACATGAAACGCCGCAGGTGCTATTAATTCAAGAAGGACGTGTCATGTGGGAGGCGTCCCATTTCGGTGTTACCGCCGACGCCATTAACAACGCTATCGAGCAGCACTCCTCTTAGCAACACTTAATCCAACACCAAGACATCACTCTAGTCGAATGAAAAGTTTTCTTTCATCGAATCATGAGTCATCAACCGAACGCAGGAACCCGGACGAGCACATAAGTAATGTGACCACCGTCTGGAATTAGATAGCCATGAGGGGTCTTGGCTGGAATGTGTAGTACGTCTCCGGCAGCGACAGGATACTCAATGCCGCCAGCAATACCACTCCCGAGACTGCCACGGCGGTTCAGCATCTCACCACCGACCACCACCATGCCCGCACCACTCTTCACAAAAACAAGGTCGATAATCTCGTCATGAATTTCTGGGACACCCTCCGCATCCCGGTGGATGTAGCGAAATCGATGCGACCGCGTTGGACTCCCAAAATCCGCTAACGTCTCCCGCGCGGAACGATCCGAACGAAGCTGACCGGTCAGCGCCACATGCCGCTTCTGAAGTTCTGATTCGCTCCAAATGGCAAATCCTGGAGGATCGAACGTCAGTACCGGTGCATCGTCGGGTACAACCGCCTCAGTCAATGCCGGCAACCTGACTAGTACATACGTCACATGCCCACCATCGGGTACGAGATAACGATGTGGAACATTCGCGGGAATATGAATTACATCACCGGCACCGACGGCATACTCTAGGCCTCCTTCAATGTCCGTCCCCCTGTACTCACCGGACCCTCCAGTTTGACCAATTAGTTCGCCGCCGACGACCACCCTACCCGCACCGCTTTGCACGAAGACCACATCTTCAATAGCCACATGTTGTTCAGGAACACCGTCCGCATCGCGTCGAATAAAACGGATTCGATGCGCACCAGTCGGGTTACCGTACTCCGCTAGAGTCTCTCGGGCGGACTGATCAGAACGCATCTGTGTCGACAGGGCGACATTCCGCTCCGATAGGTCTTCTGCGCTCCATCTTAAAAAGGCAGGTCCACTATCTTGGACAAATGGAAAAAGTAATAACGCCACAAACACAAGACGAACAGGAAGCATTAGGCCGACTCCTTGGAGACGTCTACTCCTCGATCAACTCGAACTGACGCCACTGCTGTAATTCGGCGCGGCGCGTACGTTTGAACAGCACGCGAATGTCGCTATAGGTCTCGTACTGAATCTGACCCCAGGTGTCATCGATTACCGGTGACCGGTCCAGCGAACCCCGAGCCTCGTAGATCGTGCCAAGGACTCCCCACCAAAGAGGCACCCGGTCAATCAACTCAAACTCCATACGGGCTACCTCGAAAGTCTCGGCATCGACCCACACCTGGCCTTGTGTGTTATTGAGGGCATGGTCGATGTTCCGCCTGACCGGAAGATCACCCTGTCGTGGTTGGAACGAGATCCGATGGGTTACACGATTCCGCCACGTTTCTTCACCGACCAACGTAAACACATACCGTTCCATCAACTGTTCGTTAAAAACGACTTCGTCCTCGTCCTCGTCCGGCTCGTTCTCCTCATTCCGGATTCGCTGGAGTTCTTCACGGAATTCGGCCTCTCGCTCAGCTTCCCACCCCTGTTCCTCGTCGCTCAACGAACGCCCGTTTATTGTGAGACGGCGGTTGTAAGGAGCCCCGTCAATAGGAAAGACCTCGTAGTCCCCTTGATCGCTTTCTTCCACCTCACCATCGCCGTCGAAACGGCGTACCTCTCGAGTCATCAAGCTCCGGCGGCGGCTCCCGAAATACTGCTCGTCGTACCAGGCAAACCGTTCCAGCGCCTTTAGGATCAGTGAGCGCCCCGCGGCGTCATCGGCTGATAACCCGACGCCCATCCCAGGACTCTCGACTACAAACAATCCGATGATCAAAAGGAATAACAATCGCTGTGCACGCATATGTCTTCCTAGACAGTTCGGTTGAGTAGTTTCTTAAAGAGTCGAATAAAACTTGATTGCAGCTGATTTATTCGCAATATCGATGTCCCACGTGACGAAATTTTGGTCCCCATTACTGCAGTTGTCTACAAAGAAGACTTTTAATTGTTGTTTGTCTCGTCTCCACGAACCGGCCAAGGTGGCCGTAATCATAGTGCCATCGTCAGTAATAGTTCGCGCATTACCTTCAAGTTCTCCAGCTTCACGCGCTTCGTCACTGGCCGTCAGGTCCAGAGTTACAAACACTCTGCCGTATTTCCCGACATCACCCTCACAATTGAGTGACGTTCCACTGGCATCAACGGTCACAGTTGTAATGGTGACAGTGCCTTCACCGGTTGGTGTGGTCAAGTCCAAAGTATCCTCCTAATATGTTGAGGTAACCCTGCGTTTATTTGCCCCCGATCTTAGCAGGTGGCATCATCCGAAAAGACCGGAAAAAACCTGACCCCTCAATGTAAATTAATAGCGAAACAGACGGTTAAATTTAATCACCAAGCCACGATTTCGTAGGTCGGTAACGCGATTGGGCCGAAGGGGCGTCGTCGTGTGGTCTTCGGTGTAGACGACAAACAACTCGCTACCCGGACTGTATTCCCAACGAAATCTAAGATTATTACTCACCGTATCATTCGCCGAATTGTATTGAATGAGACCGCTAAAAAACATCCTAGGATTGAAGGCGTAGTTTAGCCGGGTCACTAGGAGATCTGTTCGAAATGATCCCCCCGGGGTGTCAATCCAATTGACCGAAATACTCGGCTCAATCGACAGTTGCGGCAGCACGGCAACCCGTCCCTGACGAAACGCAAACGCCGTAATGTCGCCATTAAAATAGCCGCCTCGCTGGACGGATAGTTGGCCATTCACCCTCCGCTGTTCACCGATCGCATACGCCACCTCCACATCGGTAAAGTCGTAGCCACCAACCGGCAGTCTGACATCAGGTGCAGGAGAAAAAGAACTGAGCAGCAGTTCATAATTGTCGTTGACCGTAACCGACAGTTGATCACTCGACTCGAACTGCGTATCGAACCGAACTTGGTTCAGTCGCGTTTCGAGAACATTCGTGTTGGCCATCAGAATATAGTCAATGGAACCCGTCAGACTGAATCGTCTGACCAAGTCAATTGATTCCGGCCGCGGACTGAAACGACCCTCAAGAAACGTTCGCCTAAAATTATCCCGCCGAAGGAACCCAACATCCGGTACAAAGTTGTCCTCAATCACCAAGTGATCAAGCTGTAGGCCATACCGGTCCGCACCATAATCAAACTGCGCTTGATAGCTCGAGTTCTCACCATCCAATCCTGGCATTTCTGTCCGCGCCACATAGCCAATCATGCTGACGTTCTCATAAAAGGCGAACGTAGTGTCTAGGCCGTATGTTTGACTGCTACCCTGCCCCATAGTCGCGACTGACCGATTTGTAAAAAGGGCGCCGACCGTGCTGCGCCTGAGGATGTCGCGCTTAAGGCGCAGGACCGTAAAGTTCGTTGATTCTGCTCCAGAGACGGACTCGTCTCCAGTCTGAATACTCAGAGCGCCAACATCAAACTGCCCGACCTTCCCAGTCACGCGGCCACCACCCAAAATAGGTACAACCCGACCACTAGCCAATCCGATTCGCCGGCTATAAAACAACGTCGGGCTATTCACACCCCCGAAGACGCCGCCCGCCCCACCGCGAAAGCCGCCACCAACACCCCCTCGCGCAAATTCGAAAATGCCACGGCCTTCCAGAAAGAACTCACGTTTCTCAGGAAAAAATAGGCTGAAACGCGTCAGGTTGACCTGCTGCTCATCAACTTCAACTTGGGCAAAATCCGTGTTCACGGTAAAGTCCGCCGTCAGGTTCTGGGTGATGCCGTACTTCACGTCAAGCCCAACTTCCCCGTACCCGTGATTCTCGAGGGTCGGTGTCGCACTGCGGTCTGTCGTCAAACCTCCAATTCCATACGGCTTGATTTCAAGATTTCGACTGACTGGAGGCACTTGAATGCCAACCAATGTTCCCGCGGCTGAGACACGAAAAATTCCGGATGATCCTCTTCCCCCACCTGCCGAAATCGGGAGGCGGGTTAAATACACCCATTCGTTCTTCCGCCGAATCGACCGACGGAGTTGCACACCCCAAATCTGGGGCGCCCCAGACCGATAACGGAGTGTCTTGAATGGAATTTCCATCTCTGCCGTCCAGCCACCCTCAAACCGACCGGTACGTACATCCCAAACCGGATTCCAATCCGAATTGGGATTTCCCTCGTTAGTGAACTGCTGGTCTGCACGTGCTCCGAGGGGATTGGTGTAAAAATTAAATCCATTCCGCCGATCATAAAAGGTGTCAAAAAAGGCCGTAAACGTATCGTTTTGTCGCAATTGACTCGTATCACGCCGCATCTCATTAGCGATCCACTCGCTCTCGGGCGCCGAATCCCACACACGTGCCGATACATAGACATTCGTCTCATCGAACATGATCCATGCTTCGGTGCGCTCGGTAGCGGCGGCCCCGGGGTCCGGCACCTGTTGTATAAAGTCCGTGATCGCCGGAATGCTCTGATATACCGGTTCATCTAGTCGTCCATCCAGCACAATACCTGCCGAAAGCTTGATCGCACGGACCGTTGTACGCCCTTGGTCGTCACGGTGCATGACATCAGGTTCTATTGGTGGGGACGGACCATCAACTAGACTTGCATCGGGCCGGTCACTGTTAATGGTTTCAGCTACGGTACCAGGTGGATGCCTCCGTTGATCAGAAACAGGCTGGTCCGATTGAACGAGCACCCGCTCTGGGTGAACCACACTCACCAAAATAATCAAAAAAACGGACGCCGCTCTCAGAAAATCCGTACTCACCGAAGGGTAATACTACTGGACCTAGTCGATATTGATGTGTCAATACGAAATGAACTGGGTAAGCGATATCACTGCGGACACCATCACCCTGCCACGTGACGCTGTTCATTCATGGTAACTTGACACACCACAATTTGCAGAATGGTTCAGCTAACTAACAACTCACTGTGTCACGAAAAGTACGATTCGGAACGCAGGCAAATAATCACTCAAAGGGTATGCCATGAGTAGCCACACAAGAATGACACCAAGCGAAGCCTTCGTCGAAACACTGGTAGCTCACGGCGTACGTGACATCTTCGGCATTGCTGGATCCGCCTACATGGATGCCATGGACCTATTTCCAGCAGCTGGTATTCGTCTTATCTCGGTCGCCCACGAACAGAACGCTGCGCACATGGCAGACGGATACTCGAGAGAGACTGGTCGGCACGGCGTTTGCGTCGCGCAAAATGGACCAGGCGTAACCAACTTTGTAACCGCAATCGCCGCCGCATACTGGGCCCACTCTCCTGTTGTTGCCATCACTCCCGAAGCCGGAAGTATGACGGCGGGCCTCGGAGGGTTTCAAGAGACAGACCAGCTTCCTATCTTTTCAAAGATTACCAAGTACCAAACACATGTTAATTCGCCTGCTCGAATCGCCGAACTGACCCATCGGGCCATGACCATTGCTTTGCATGAACGGGGACCAGTCCAAATCAACGTGCCTCGTGACTACTTCTACGGTGAGATCGATGCCTCTATCGCCCCACCGCAACCACTTGAGCGTAGTGCCGGTGGGTCGGACTCGCTGGACAAAGCTGCCGCCATGCTCAACGACGCAAAATTCCCAGTGATCATTGCCGGTGGAGGCGTGGTCATAGCAGACGGCGTGACGCCGCTCACAGCCTTGGCCGAACACCTGTCCTGTCCAGTGGTCACGAGCTATTTGCACAACGACGCCTTCCCTGCTAGTCATGATTTGGCGTGTGGACCACTCGGATACCAAGGATCAAAAGCAGCGATGACTCTTTTATCCAAAGCTGATGTCGTTCTGGCCCTCGGCACTCGACTCGGCCCATTTGGGACCCTGCCACAATATGGAATCGATTACTGGCCAACTGCTGCCAAGATCATCCAAATTGACACAGATAGTCGAGTGCTCGGACTAGTAAAGCCGATCGAGTTAGGTATTTGTGGCGACGCAGCGTTGGCTGCCAACGCGCTGCACGGCCGTCTACAATCTCTCCACGCTTCCCCAGAGACACACACCGACCGTCTTCAAAAAATCATAAAACAGAAGATTCTATGGGCTGGAGAACTCGCAGATAAAGCCAAGTCGCCTGATTCCGATGCCGAGCGGATCGATCCGAGAACCGCACTGACGGAGCTCGCCAAGGCTATGCCGGCACGCGCCATGGTCTCAACCGACATTGGCAATGTCTGCTCAGTGTCGAATAGTTACCTAAACTTCGAAGAACCCAAAAGTTTTCTCGCCGCCATGAGTTGGGGAAATTGTGGCTACGCGATGCCCGCCGCCATGGGTGCCAAGGTGGGACAGCCGGACCGACCGGCTATTGCCTATGTTGGTGATGGGGCATGGGGCATGAGTCTGACCGAAGTGATGACCTGTGTGCGTGAGCAGATTCCGGTCGTGGCTGTAGTCTTCGAAAATCAGCAGTGGGGTGCCGAACAACGAAACCAACTGGATTTCTTTGATGGTCGCTGCGTCGCGACCGACCTCGATAATCCGAGCTTTGCCGAAATCGCACGTGCCATGGGTGCATCCGGTATATCTGTCGGTCATGCCGACCAAGTGGGTGACGCCCTCAAAGCAGCCGTTGCCTCCAACATGCCAACAGTCTTGGAATTACACCTGACACGAGACCTCTCAGAGCCGTTCCGACGTGATGCCTTTCGTCCACAACCGCTCAGACTACTAGAGAAATATCAAAACCCCGGCAAGAAGCCCCGTGGATGAACGCCTGATGATTTAGACACATCCGTTGCCCACCCCACACGATCACAAGAATGGCGAGAAAAAATCATTCTGTTCTTTCACGGTGGTGCGCAACGCACCACCGTCGTTGAATTATCCGGAGAACTATGACCGACCGGCCACAACTAAGAACCATTCTCAAACCCGTTCACGTCGGAGCGTTAGCACTTGGCTGCATCATTGGTTTCGGATGCTTCGTGCTTCCAGGAGACTTTCTAGCGACGGCTGGTCCTGCCGGAGCCAGTCTTGGGGTGATTATCGGCGGCCTCGCGATGCTGGTAATTGCCCGGAGTTACGGTCTCATGGTCCAAGTTTTTCCCGTTGCTGGGGCCGAGTTCGCCTACGCCTATTCTCTGGCCGGTCGGTACCATGCATATGTTTGCGGCTGGTTACTGACATTGGGTTACCTCAGCATTGTGCCCCTCAACGCCACAGCCTTAGGGGTGTTAGCAAAATTTCTGGCGCCTGACCTCTTTGCCCGTGGTTATCTCTACACGGTAGCGGGATTTGACGTGTTTGCGGGTGAAGTCGGACTGGCAGCCGCGGCAATTGTCGGCATTGGTATCTTCCAATATCGTGGGGTGCGCCAAGTTGGTGGTCTGCAACTACTCCTAACCGTGTTGCTCGTCAGCGGTGTGATGGCCATAGCCATCGGTACGCCGCTGACGACGGTGGCCTCGACAGACAATTGGCAACCTCTATTCGCATCGGATAAATCACCACTCGCAGCAGTACTGGCCATCGTAGCGATTTCTCCATGGCTCTATGTCGGCTTCGATACTTTGCCGCAGGCCGCAGAAGAATTTGATTTTCCACCTCGCCGTGGTCGCCAACTAATGGTGTGGTCCATTCTGACGGGCGGAATCATGTACGTTGCCGTCATTCTTGCCACCGCCTCGGTGATGCCCTGGGAACAATTGGTAGCCGGTCATCCGATCTGGGCGACCGGTACGACGGTACGAGCCAGTCTGGGACCGACTGGACTAACACTACTGGCAGTTGCCGTAGTAACCGCTGTTGCCACCGGCGTTAACGGCTTCTACATGGCAACGAGTCGCCTGCTGTTCAGCATGGGCCGGGCACAACTCCTTCCAGCGTGGTTCGCCAGAATTCATCCCACCCACGGCACCCCAACAAACGCCATTCTCTTCACGGCGTTAGTGTCACTGCTGGCACCATGGTTCGGCCGGCAGGTAATCTCCTGGATTGTCGACATGTCAGCTGTAGGCACCGCAGTCGGTTTTGCCTACACCTGTGTCGCGGCCTACGCTGTCGCCCGCACAGGCGTCAATCGGACCACCACGAGGGACAGAATCATGGCGATAGGCGGGGCAGGCCTTTCCGTAGGGTTCGTAGTTCTGTTGTCCGTCCCTGGTATGCCAGCGTTCATGGCTCCACCATCATGGGCCGCATTGAGTGTCTGGTGTACGCTTGGCCTCATGTTCTGGCTGATGCGGGCACACACATATTCCTCAATTCCTGGAGATACGTTAGACCGACTGATCCTCGGCCAAGTCCGATCTCGGAAGTCTGCATAAGACTACTCTGCTGATTGCACGGTCGCGTCAGTAATCAATTAGCGCGTGCTATGCTGCCCGCCGAAAGGTCGTGAACCATGTCCACCTCTCCTCGAAAAAGTAACGCTAATTTACGAGACCGCGACCTCGCCCATTTCATTCATCCCCTACATAACCGCGCGGTTCATGAAAATGCGCATGTCTGGGTCCGAGGTAACGGCGCCATATTGACCAATGCCGATGGACGCGAATTCATCGATGGGTTGGCCGGTCTCTGGAATGTCACTGCCGGGCACGGACGCACGGAACTGGCTGACGCGATGCACGGGCAGGCATCAACACTCGCCTATGCATCGGGCTATAGTGGCAGTTCGAATCAACCCGCGATCGAACTGGCAGAACAGCTTGCCACTCTTTGTTACCCCTCTATTAATCATTTCTTCTTCACCAGTGGCGGCGCCGAAGCCACCGAAAGCAGCATCAAGATGTCGCGGGCCTACTGGAAACTCAAGGGTCACCCCTTGAAGACAAAGGTCATATCGCGGATCGACGGCTACCACGGCGTCACTATGGCCGCCATGAGTGCCACCGGACTCAGTATCTACTGGCCGCTATTCGAACCACGCGTGCCTGGATTTGTGCATATTCCTTCACCCTACCCGTATCGCTACGAGAATCCCGCCGGAACGAGTCAAGGAATAGCCGCAGCAAATGAACTTGAACAAGCGATTTTGCGAGAGGGACCAGAAACAGTAGCGATGTTCATAGCAGAACCCGTTCAGGGCGCCGGGGGCGTCATTGTGCCGCAAGATGATTACTTCTCGAGAATTCGAGACATCTGCACTGAGTACGATGTGTTGCTCGTAGCCGACGAAGTCATTACCGGGTTCGGTCGAACCGGGAGACTGTTCGCCTTGGACCATTGGGAGATCGAACCCGATATTGTGCAGTTCGCTAAAGCGATCACCTCGGGTTACTTCCCGTTTGGAGGCATCGGAATCAGTGACATGATCGCGGAGACACTACGCGCCGCTGAAGATACCTGGATGCATGCGTATACCTATAGTGCCCATCCGGTCGGCTGTGCCGTTGCACTACGCACGCTCCGAATCATCAAAGAAGAAGGGTTCCCTGAACAAGCAGCAAACAAGGGAGACTACCTCTTACGAGCAGTTACCGCCGCGTTAGCCGACCATCCGCATGTCGGCGATATCCGAGGAAAAGGGTTGATGTGCGCGGTGGAACTCGTTAAAGACAAATCGACCAAACAGCCGTTCAAATCAAGCGATCAAATTGGTCTCCGAGTTAACCAAGCAGCTATAACGCGAGGTCTATTTAGTCGAATAAAGGGCGACAATTACCTGCTTGCTCCAGCAATTGTGATCACGACTACGCAAATGGACCAAGCTGTGCAGATTCTCACAGAATCGATTCGAGACGTACTGGGCTAACGCGCTCCCCTATATTCACCTATGGTCGAACGTAGACACTAATTCCACCGACAATAGTCTGCAGCACTTCGATTTCCACGATCGCTTCAGGATCAATAGTCAAAGGGTTATCGGTCACAATCACTAAATCAGCGAGCTTACCGGGTTCAATCGACCCCTTGATATCTTCCTCGAAGTTCTGCCACGCAGCGTCAATTGTGACCGCCCGCAAGGCCTGTAACGGCGTTACACGCTCCTCCGGCCCAAGAACCTGACCAGTTTTCGTCAACCGGTTGACCGATACCCAGACCAATTGCAAAGGGTTTACTGGCGTCACCGGCGTGTCGTCGTGAACCGTAAAGCGAATCCCACGATCCGTAGCTGAACGTAAGGCACTAATTCCTGCAGCTCGGTCTGGACCCATGAAGATATCTCGGTGTCGGTCGCCCCAGTAAAACACATGGCCGACAAAAAACGACGGCGATAACCCTAACTCAGCGATAGAGTCCAGCTGATCCGTCCGAACCATCTGACAGTGTTCAATCCGATGTCTTGCGTCAGAACGCGGATATTCCTGCTGGGCTTCACGGAAGGCATGAATGACATCATCGATCGCCGCGTCACCGTTAGCGTGAATGGCGATTTGGTACCCCTCACGATGTAATTCCTTAACCATCGTCGTCAAATCCTCACGACTCCGTCGTGGATACCCCCGATAGTCAGCGTCGCCTTTAAAAGGAGTATGGTACGGTTCGGTGAAATATCCTGTATATCCTTGATTTGAACCATCCTGGACAATCTTGATGGCCCCCACTTTCAGGCGGGTATCGCCAAAGTGAGACCCTAATCCCCCGGCTTCAGCGGCACTCGGTTGCTCCAAGTTTCCTCGTGACATCATCGTGATAATTCTCAATGACAGAAGTCCTTCGGCGCGTGCCTGGCGCAAGTTGATGAGACTGGTGCGACTACCACCAGCGATCACAGCGGTCGTGACACCATCTTCGACATAGTCCTGAACCGACCACCGAAACGCCTCTAACTGTTGGTCCCTGGTGGGGGGTGGAATGAGTCGACTTACCATGCCACCACTCTCCTCAAACACACCGTTCGGTTCGCCAGTATCCGGATCCTTTTGGATGACACCGCCGGGAGGGTCCGGTGTAGCACGAGTGACCCCAGCAAGCTCAAGCGCAACACTATTTGCAACACCAAGATGACCAGACGTGTGACTGATATAGATGGGGTGTTCGGTCGACACAGCATCGAGGTCTTCCCGAGTGGGATGCCGTTGTTCTGCCAACAGGGTATCGTCGTAACCACGACCCTGGACCCATTGCCCAGCCGGAGTCTCAGCCGCGCGCGCGCTCAGTGCGGCGACCAACTCAGCCATCGTCGCCACGTCGCCGATCGGAGGACTATTCAAATCGACCGAGGAAACGGCTACACGACCAGACCCAGGAAAGTGATCGTGTGGCGCATAAAAACCTGGCAGCATGGTCTTACCATCAAGATCGATGACCTCTGTAGACGCACCAACCAGTTCCTGGACTTCCTGATCGGACCCCACCGCAATGATTTCATCACCGCGAACTGCTACCGCCTGCACCACTTGGTCGCCGTTCATCGTGACAACCACGCCGTTGTGATACACAGTGTCTGCCCAGAGTCCATTTGGCGATGGACTACATCCGCCGAAAAACACCAATCCAACTGCAACAAGGACTACCCCTATGAGATTCATCATGAGTTTCTCTTCGCCCGGTTGTTAGTTTCAGAAAACCAATCTTCAAACATGCAGCTAGTAAACTATACGTTTAGGCGGATTGAAATAGCGTGGTACTAACCAAAAACGAATTCATTAGTTCTATCGAGTCCTTCGACGGATTCGGCACGAAGACTCGATTTGAAGAATTTAAGTGGGCGACTGGGAGTCGCTCAGGTCGCATCTTGAAAGCGTTCAACGAGTACTGGACAAGCGCTCAGCGTCAAGGACACAGTCTTCATGAAATTTCCTACCGAGCTTGTTTTAAACCCCAATTACCAGGTTTCTTCATCTCACGACTGGCCAGCCCAGGCGATGCAGTTTACGACCCGTTCATGGGACGTGGAACCACCCCGTTGGAGGCTTTTCTCCGTGGCTGTCGACCACTTGGCAACGACATTAACCCGCTAAGTCGAGCACTCTTGGAACCTCGGCTCACCCCACCAACGCTCGACAACATTGCTGAACGACTCGATTCGATCGATCTTACAAAGGCTAAAGAGAGTTTCCCGGCGCTGGAAGTATTCTTTCATTCGACGACACTCCGACAGATCATCGCACTAAAGGAGTACTTGCTAAAAAGAGAGCAGACAGGTGCCCTCGACCAAGTCGACCGATGGATTCGTATGGTCGCAATCAACCGACTCACTGGGCACTCGCCTGGCTTCTTTTCCGTCTATTCGCTACCTCCTAATCAGGCCGTGTCCATCGAAGCCCAAGCAAAAATCAATAAGACCCGCCAGCAAACACCAGAACCCAAGGACATCGTTCCTCGGATACTTCGCCGATCGAAATCGCTACTAAAGGATTGGACGGCGTCGGCTGGAAATGATCATTGCCTCGACCTCAACGCTACATTAACTACGGAAGAAGCCTATGCCGCAACAGGAATCCCGTCTGGCGTAACTCAACTCGTCGTGACCTCTCCTCCCTTTCTTGACGTGGTTGACTATCAAGCCGACAACTGGATGCGATGCTGGTTTCTAGACATTGATTCTTCCACCATCAACATCGCACAACTGAAACGTGTCGAAGACTGGCAGTTGATGGTGACCAACGTACTGAAAGATCTGCATCGGGTCCTCCGGCCAGGCGGTTATGTCGCGTTTGAGGTGGGAGAAATTAGAAACGGAACCCTCCTATTGGAAGAATTGGTTCTTCCTGCCGGTGTTGAGGCGGGACTCATACCTGTAATCGTGTTGATCAACGTGCAGGAATTTACCAAGACGGCCAACACATGGGGCATCGACAATCAAACGGACGGAACAAATACTAATCGTATTGTCGTCTTCCAAAAGAAACAGCCTGCATAAGGAATCTCGCCGTCTTCGAGATTGTCACATCTTGTCATCATGCACGGCACTTGGATCAGCGGGATAGTTGCCGTTCAGCGCTTCACGAACAATCGTTTTGAGATCGTCTGGAAAGTCTTTCGCTAGGATCCACTCAAGATAACCAGAATGCTTGTCTCGTATTTCTTGCAGCGTGGCTCCTCTGTGCTTCCCAAAGTTAAGTCTGGCTGCTCCATCGCGCCATTTGATCCGCCCGCCAGCGTCAAGAGACGTCGCCCCCCGATCACTCCGTAAGGCCGCAAGCGCCGGGACGGAACTCGGAAGCTGTTCTGTGCCACCATGAGTTCGTAATTGCCCGAGTAGTACACGCGCCGTGGTTTCGATGTCAGCATCGGCCCGATGGGCTTCGGCGGGCTTCTCACCGACGAAGCGTTCGGCTGCGTCTTGCAAAGTGCGTGGTTCGACACGTTGCCAGAGATGCAGCGGATCAATCAACGCAGAACCTGAAAACGAAAACGGAACCTGAACACGCGTAAATTCAGCCTCAAGCATGTCGCGATCAAACCTGAAGTTGTAGCCAACGAAGTCATGACCTGACAGGGCTTCACGTAATGCAGGTGCGAACTCGCCAAATGTTGGCGCCTGAGCCACCGCTTCATTCGTAATACGATGAATTTCGATCACTTCATCCGGAATGAGCATTTCTGGATTAATGAGTTGATCTAGACTGGTCACATCGAGGTCGGGCGTAATACTCACGAGCGCGACCTGGACAATTCGGTCGTAGTTAATCCACGTACCGGTTGTCTCCACATCCACGACAGCCAGAGGACGCTCAATTTTCAGTGTCGCCGCAAGTTCCTTTAGTACATCCGTCAACGATTCACCACTGCCCATAATTCACCCTATCTTGGCATCGTGAGCCAGAAACCGAGCGCGACCAACGCAACCCCGACAAAGACATGGATTCCCACACTCGCGACGACGTGCATGAACTGCTGTGACCGAAGCAGTGTGAGCGTTTCGTAACCGAATGTCGAAAAGGTCGTGAAACCCCCCAGTATTCCGACAAGTACAAACAAACGACAGGATGCACCAAATAACTGACGAGACTCAACGAAGCCGGCGAACATCCCAATAGCTAAGCATCCGAGAAGGTTCACCGCAAGGGTTCCATATGGAAACGCGGTCAGGGGGCCAATTGAACGCTGGACCAGCAAAGTCAAACCATAGCGGGCGACGACGCCAAGAAACCCGCCAGACCCTACAATAAATAGGTTCATGACAGTTGTGTTCACGTCAGCCTCCAATTCCCTTAGCGTGAAACATTCACACCAAGAGTGTGCGATGGTGTCGGCAACCTTAAATAATTTACTTGGTTCACGAGGAAACACTCCGCTGGTCTCTCGTGCGTTGATTCGCAGTTAATTCACGTTTGCGAATCCGAAGACTTAACGGTGTGACTTCAACAAGTTCGTCTTCGCCAATAAACTCAATCGCTTGCTCCAGATTAAACTTGCGTGGCGGGATTAATCGGATCGCTTCATCAGCAGTCGATGCTCTCATGTTAGTGAGTTTCTTCTCTTTCGTAATGTTCACGTCCATGTCCTCGGAACGCGCATTCTCGCCGATAACCATTCCCTCGTATACCTCAGTAGTCGGCTCAATAAAAAGCTCGCCTCGCGCCTGAAGGTTGTACATGGCATAGGGCGTCGCTCGCCCACTACGATCCGCGACTAGAGCACCGGTAGGACGCCCCGCAATTGGACCATGCCACGGTTCCCAGCCAGCGAAAAGATGATTCATGATCCCGGTCCCACGAGTGTCCGTGAGGAACTGTGAACGGAACCCAATCAAGCCACGGGTTGGGATACGAAATTCCAATCGAATACGTCCGCTACCATGATTCACCATCTTCGTCATCGTCGCGCGGCGGGTACCAAGTCCGGCAATGACCACTCCTTGAAATTCCTCTGCAACGTCGACTACTAGGTCCTCGACGGGTTCCTCAACGCGACCGTCCACATCTCTCGTCACGATTTCAGGTCGAGACACCTGAAGCTCATATCCTTCACGCCGCATCATCTCAATCAGAATCGACAACTGAAGTTCACCACGGCCGATGACCTTGACCTGGTCCACAGACTCGGTGTCTTCAACGCGAATCGATACGTTACCAATCAATTCCCTGGCTAACCGATCGCGTAAATTACGTGAAGTGACGTATTGGCCTTCACGCCCCGCCATAGGTGACGTATTGACACCAAACACCATCGAGACAGTGGGTTCATCCACCTGTATCTTTGACAGAGGCGACGGCTGGTCTGGATCAGTAATGGTTTCGCCGATCGTGATGTCACTGAGACCAGCTAAACAGACAATATCTCCAGCAGACGCCTCCTCGACCTCCACACGCTGCAAGCCATCAAACATAAACAGTTTGGTCACTCTCGTTCGCTGCATCTCTCCATCAAGCTTCGAAACGGCCACATCGTCACCAATCTTGACAGTTCCGTTAAAAATACGACCAATTGCGATCCGGCCCAGATAGTCGCTTGAATCGAGATTCGCGACGAGGAGTTGGAGTGCGGCAGCTGGGTCACCGTCCGGTGGCGGTATCCGGTCCAACATGGCTTCAAAAAGAGGGCGAGCCGTCTCACCGGGACTCATAACGTCGACGGTGACCGTTCCAGCTTTAGCGTTGGCATAGAGAACAGGAAATTCAATTTGGTCCTCGGTCGCGTCAAGATCGATAAATAGGTCGTAGACTTCACTGAGCACTTCAGTAGGTCGTGCATCCTGACGATCAATCTTGTTTATGACCACGATCGGTGCAAGACCGTGTTCCAATGCTTTCCGAAGCACAAACCGCGTCTGAGGCAGTGGACCTTCCGATGCATCGACTAGAAGCAAGACACCATCCACCATCAAGAGGGTTCGTTCAACTTCCCCACCAAAATCGGCGTGCCCAGGCGTATCAACAATATTGATGATTACGTCCTTGTAGCGAACAGCGGTGTTCTTAGCCATGATGGTGATACCACGCTCTCGCTCCAGATCGGTGTTGTCGAGAGCGCGCTCCGCCACGCGTTCGTTTGCCCGAAAAACGCCACTTTGATGAAAAAGCGCGTCAACCAGCGTTGTCTTGCCGTGATCGACGTGGGCAATGATGGCCACGTTTCGACGGTGGGGGTTATTCATAGTCGTTACGTCCCAAAATATAAGTAATAAGTTCCAAGAAATCGTCTTTCTGGGGACTCCAAGCCATTGGAAGCACCCTCACAAATTCAGTGGACACTAGAAGCGAACTCGTAATCCAAAGGTCGGGATACGGGGAAAGCCCTGTTCCGGCACTTCAGAGAGACGGGGTCTTTCAGACCCGGGATCGTGGCTCAGCCGAGGTTCTAGTACCACAGCGTTGTTACGATTCAACAAATTAATCACCTCAATATAGAACGACCAAGGCCCGCTGGCTCCGCCACGTTGGTACGTCACACGAAGATCTACCCGTGCATAGTGAGGCAACCGCGCCCGGTTAAGATTATCGATCCCTCCGTAGTCCACGCCGTAAACAAGGTTGCCAACCGCGTCAGTTGCAGGCACCAATCGCCCCCGGCGATCCCGGACGGCGGAAACCCGAAGCCCGACCGGAGCCGTATGGGGAAACCCACTCGCAAGACGCATCGTACCTGCCACGTCCCAGCGACTCGTCAATTGATACCGACCGACAGCATTGAAGGCATGGCGTCGATCGTACTCAAATGCATAGCGGCGACCGTAACTGTCCCGGTTGGCGTGACCCCACCCGTAAGACAGCCATCCAGTTAACGGCGCCGCCGGATTCGAGTGAGATACGAACACATCAAGTCCGTAGGCATCCCCCCCCGCATCGTTGGTAGGATCGCTGACGATACTCGGAGCGAACGGGATACTGTCTCGCAACACCACAGGAAAATCGTATTGTGCAACGCGCGCTAACCGTTCAGCATCAGTCTCAAGACGACCAACCAGTAGATCGTCAAACCGCTTAAAATACCCTTCCACCCGAGCGGTCAGATCAGAACTGAGTTCCTGCTCGATCCCAAGGACCACATGTACGGCCTTCTCATGAAGCAGACCCGCCTCTCGTGCCGACGACAGGTCAATAAAATAGTCGGACTGAGTTAACTTCTCGTAGCCAGGACTCTGCGTATATAACCCCGTCGCGAATCGCATTCTGGCTCCTCGGCCGAGCAAATAACTGGCGGCTAAGCGCGGCGAGACCGTAGTCCCTCCGTTTACAGTGCTCCAATCCAGACGCAGCCCGGGCTCAAAGGAAAATCTTGTCGACGGCGTGAAGGTGTCCTGAAACCAAAGTGCACCTCGCGTGCCCTGTAGTTGTGAGTCGAGCTGCCCAGGTAATCCAGCGCCACCTCGCACGCTGGACCCGTTTGCAACATTCTCATTGCGATCTCCGGTAATTGAAAAACCGACACTCGTCGCCAACCCGTGCAATTCGACTCCTGTACTGAATAAATGGCGCGGAGAAGCCTGTATACCAACTTCCTGCCGAAACGAAAGGTCTCGAACATTGATTGATCGGTCGAACAAGATTGTTGACAGTCCAAATGCTAGCGCGTCATCCGCAGTGTTCGACCGTCTGGCATCCGCACGTATAAGGCCATCAAAGTCAATGGTCTCCCGGTTGCGGTACCACGACAAAGTCGTCGTCGTCGTCGCCCTGCCGCCGAGGACGGCGTCGAAACGTGCCGACGCCAAGTTATTTACAACATCAGAACCCAATGCTGCGCGTTCGTTGGGTCGATCAATGTCGAAATCCAAATCTGCGTTTTCGATGCTTCGAAGCCCCGTCAGGGTCAGGCGATGCCCTGGACCAAACTCCCATCCCACTTGTAGTTGTAGGTCCGAAAACGATGGAAAATTCTGGTCTTGTAACCGCCCAGCCACCAAGTCGTAGTAGGTTCGACGGGCACTAAACAACCAACTGCCTCCCTGACCAATCGGCACACCACCTTCGACGACCACGTTGGCGTCAGTCACACTAACTGAGGTCGATCCGTGAAATTCAGACCGTCCGCGTCGGTTGTCAACAATCAAGAGGGATGACAACCGGTCCCCGTATGCAGCTCCGAACCCCCCGGCAGTGAGCTGAAAATTTTCAACGGTTTCAGGGTTGAACGCACTGGCTATACCAAAAAGTCGGTAAGGGTTGTGTACTTCGATACCGTCCATCACCGTCAGGTTCTGGTCAGGAGTTCCACCTCGTACGGCCAAACGGCTCCCGAAATCGTCGGTCGAGGCTACTCCCGCCAATGTATCGAGAGTGCGGAAGACATTATCAATGCTACCTGGTGCCCTGAACACAGCGTCTGGAGTCACTGGTGTAGATGACGGCCCTTCAATTTCAGCAATGTCGGAGACCACCTCGACGGTCTCGGCAAACCGGCTGGAAAAGAGTCGAACCTCTAGGTCCCCCCCGACTAACGGCGCGACACTATCGAGATATCCATCTGCCTTAAAGCGCAACTCGGATGTTTCGGTATCGACTGCGATCGAAAAGCGACCGTCTGAACCTGTGACCACGGTGCGCTGTCCGCTAACAACGTCAACATCTGCGATGGGCGCATTGGTCACACCATCGAGCACCACACCCGTGACCGTAGTCAAAGGTTGGGCTCTAGCGGTCTGTAGGCCCGATACCAAGAAGCAAACCATAAGAACGTGTAGGCAACGGAGGTCCTTCCACCTGACAATACTCATCTAAAACATCTCAACAAAGGGACTGTGTGGACCTATGTGTTTAAGTGTCGTCTGGCGCATTTTCGAGTTCGACCGCCTGGGACACGCGTTCGTATGATTGCAAACGTTCTGTGATGTCAGGCACAAATGCGGCCAGCATGAGCTCGTCTGCGCCCGTCTCCGACACCAATTGCTCAAGACCCGCACGCACCCGGCTAGTTCCACCAACGATCGCACCGTGTAAAAATTCATCCGCAATTCGTTCTTCGTCTGCTGTGAACCGGTACGCTTTCGCCTCCTCAATTGACGGGAGCGGCGCCCGTGTGCCGGTACGATTTCTGACCACAGCCAGTCTCAGCGGAATCGTCAGGTCATTGGCGTGGGCGTCATCTTCACCGCAGATCACCGTAACCGCGAGCATTGCGCGCGGTGACACCAAACCGTTGGAAGGACGGAACTGCTCTCGGTACAACGCCAATGCACTGCGTGCATTACGCATCGCAAAATGCCCGGCGAAGGCGTACCGTAATCCCAAAGAAGCCGCGATAGTGGCACCGGCCATCGTTGACCCCAACATCCAGATTGGTGGAAGTCGAACATCGGATGGCATCGGAACTATGTTGCGGAACGGATGTTGGTCCGGAAATGCTGATTGATCGAATGCTAGTAACTCGGCCAACCGTTCATTTGGATCACTTGTTCCGCCACGCTGTAACGCGGATGCGGTAACCGGGTCAGTGCCCGGTGCACGGCCAACCCCAAAATCGATGCGCCCAGGGTAAAGGGCCTCCAATGTCCTAAAAATCTCTACGAGCCGCAGAGGATTGTGATTAGGCAACATGATACCGCCAGTTCCGACGCGAATGCGTCGTGTGACTGCCGCCACATGCGCCACCAGCACTTCTGGCGCTGACGTCGCAATACTAGGCATACTGTGATGCTCAGCCACCCAATATCGTTCGTAGCCAAGAGCATCGCAGTGCTGCGCAAGAGTGACCGAATCAGCTATCGCCTCGCGGGGCGACGAATCTGGTCCAACCGGAGCCAAATCAAGTACCGAAAGTGGACGCATAGGATTTTAATGAGGATACTGAAGGAGTATGTCAAGATTGAATCGTGACAGCTTTAAAAGACTGGCTTCATTTAGATTAACCAGATGATTGGTGTGATTTACGGTGTAGTTTTGGTACATCTCTTACTGTTCTGATTAAATGATACCGTGCGAAACACGGCAGCAGGCGACTCTTTATCTTAATGCGCCAACCTAAACCCGCTCCTTGTGAAATTTTTGCGAGCATATTTTTATCTAGAATAATCAAAACTCTTTTAGACTGTTTTTGACCACTTCAAGAAAAAGAAGTCAATGCTAAATATTGGTCTATTCGGAACACAAAGCCTTCGCTCCATGTTGTTCGTGGGAACAGTCGTTACAGTTAGCTTGCTAACCAATCACCCGGTGGCGGCACAAACAGTGGAACTGACCGGCTATGTTAGAGATAGCCAAGGGGGTTCCATTGAGGGGGCATCGGTCATTGCTACTTCAACTGCGACACCACCTGTGGAAACTGTAACCGACGGCAGCGGACAGTACCGTTTTCCATCACTGAACGAAGGCATCTACGCCATCACGATAACGATGGCAGGATTCCAAACTGAGTTACGTCAAGGCGTACGAGTGGGCCCAAATGCAGTCACCACCGTGGATGTTGAACTCGCGGTCGGAGGCTTCAGTCAACAGGTGGATGTAGTTGGAGTAACTCCTCTCAGTGGAACCGGGATAGACCCGGACCACATTCCCGCAATGATCTCCAGCATTTCTGCGACCGAAATTCGCGAACGGCACACGGTCTCGCTGGCCGACGCGCTACAAGAGCAATTGGGCGCCGTCAGCATCGAAGGCACCACCGCAAATCTCTTTCAACCGACCGTCCGATTCCGTGGATTCACGGCATCTCCGCTCCTTGGTTTACCTCAGGGAATCGCCGTCTATCAAAACGGTGTTCGAATCAACGAACCGTTCGGTGATACTGTGCAGTTTGATCTCATCCCTCAGTTTGCACTTGAGCGGATACAACTGAGCGCGGGAGCCGACCCAACATATGGACTAAACGCGTTGGGTGGTGCACTGGCACTCAATCTCAAGAACGGATTTGACGCGGCCGGATTTCGAGGAGAACTTTCTGGTGGCTCGTTTGGCCGTGTCAGTGCCACCACAGAATGGGGTGCCAACCGGGGACCATGGGCTCTGTACCTCGGCGCGACTCGGTTCGATGAGACTGGGTGGCGAATTGAATCTCCCTCCGAAGTTACACAGGCTGTAGCCGACCTGGCCTACCGGAAGGACTCCGTCGATGCCGGCGTCAGCTTCAGCTACGCAGACTCGCGTCTAAACGGGAACGGTCCGGCACCGATTGAATTACTGCAAGTCGACCGTTCTGCCGTCTTCACTTATCCCGACATCACCGAAAATCAGCTTGGATTTGTCCAAGGACGTTTCAACCTCCAAGCCTCACCTGTCTGGTCCGTGCAAATGACTGGCTATTACCGTGACCTCGACAGTAACACCCTTAACGGCGACGAAGCCGAGTTCGTGACCTGTGACGATGATTCTCTGCCAACTGGTGCACCAGCCAATACCCTCTGTCTCGGTGATGATGATGATGATGACGATGACGAAATCCTTGCTCACGACCTTACCGCGCTCGACGATGATGATGATGACGACGATGACTCTGAAGAACACCCGCTAGTCGATATTCGAACCGGCGAATTCATTACAGAGAATGAGACCGACGGCACGGGAGCTTTCAACCGAAGCCAGACCCACACCACCGGATATGGCGGAACCATTCAGGCCACAGCACGGACCGGTGAGAACGTTCGAACCAATGTGCTGGTTCTCGGACTGTCCGCTGATATGGCCGATGTGAACTTCTCCTCTAACAGTGAGATTGGCGACCTTACTGATCAACGCACCGTGGTTGGGTCTGGCCTTTTTACCGGATTGTTTGGGACTGCGCCCGATGACATCTTTAACACCGCGTTAGACTCAAACAACCGTTCGATCGGCCTTTATTTCTCGGACACTTTCTCTGTAACCGCGCGAACTCATCTGACTGTGTCCGGGCGGTTCAACGACGCCCAAGTCGACATTCTCGACCTCTTGGGCACTTCGCTCAACGGTCAACACAACTTCTCCAGATTCAATATCGGTGTCGGGGCGGTCTATGAGACGACCGATAGTGTCTCGGTCTTTGGCCGGTACAGCGAGGCAAATCGCGCTCCCACGGCAGCCGAACTCAGTTGCGCCGATCCGGAAGAACCGTGCCGGGTACCGAATGCCTTCGTGTCCGACCCACCACTGGAGCAGATCGTTGCCCATTCCCTCGAAGCCGGTGTGCGAGGACAATCGGTTTATCAATCAGGCGGAAACCTCGATTGGTCCCTGGTTGTGTATCGCACGGAAATAGAGGACGACATTCTGTTCGTGGCGTCACCCAAACTGATCGGCACTGGATTTTTTCAAAATGCAGGCGACACTCGCAGATTTGGTCTGGATCTCGAAGTCCGCGGACAAACCGATCGATTCGCTGGGTTTGTCAGCTACGGACTGGTAGAAGCAACCTTCGCATCACCACTAGAGCTTCCAGGAAATTCTGAAGTGAACGATGCCGCCAACGAAGAACGGGGTTCGCTTGCCGTCGAACCTGGCGACCGATTGCCAGGCATCCCAAGGCACAGTTTCAAAACTGGTTTCGGCATAGCCGTAACAGCTGACTGGAACATCGACCTTGAAACTATCGTCAGTTCAAGTCGAGTCTTCGTTGGTGACGAAGGTAACGACCAAGCATTGCTTGACGGCTACGGCATTGCCAATCTGCGGTCCACCTATCGTTTTACCCCCAATCTCGAGATGTTCGTACGTATCGAGAACCTATTCGATAAGGACTACTCCACATTCGGCATCCTCGCCGAACTCGAGGTTTACATAGCAGAAGCACCCACCGCAGAAGACCCCCGTTTTCTCGGGCCTGGAGCTCCACGCAGTGGATTCGCTGGGATTCAAGTCCAATTCTAGAACCAGACGTGTTTTCTACAAGACCGAGTTCAATCGTGCAGACTTCATCCAACAACAGATAAACTCCACCGCCTAAAGACCAAACTGCTGCCCGGACGGTAACCGGGGTTTTTGTTCGGTTCGACACTCCTCGAGTATCATGACCGGAATAACGTATTTCTTTCGGTTTGTCTAATTTTGGAGGTTGCCCGTGAAACGAGTATTCCCGTTCGGTTGGCTAGTTCTCTGTAGTTTAGTGTTCCTCGGGCCTATACCGGCAATAGGACAACCCGCGCCAGACGGGTGGACTGTGCCGAGAACGAGTGATGACCAACCAGACTTTCAGGGCGTGTGGGCAAACAATAATGCAACACCCCTCCAACGACCTGAAGCTTGGTCGGAGAAGGAACATCTTTCCCAAGAAGAACTAAGTCAAGTTATGGCCGCCGCCGCCGAAGCGAGTGACCCAGGCCAAGATGCCCTCTTCGGAGACCAGCTCATTCTGGCCGCAATCGAAAAGACCACAGCCAAATCCTACGATCCGACGACAGGCAACTACAATCAGTTCTGGATCGCAAACCGCACCTTCAACACAGACCGCACATCACTGGTCATTGATCCACCAGATGGTCGTATTCCGGAGGTCACTCCGCAAGCCAGAGCGCGGCGAGCACAGCGAGCCGTCCATCGGCAAGAACATCCAGCTGACACATATACTGACCGCCCCTTAGCCGAACGGTGTGTCAGTTATGGCGTCCCAAGAATTGGCGCGGGTTATAACAGCTATTTCCAGATCTTTCAGAGCAAAGACTATGTCGTGGTTTATCAGGAAATGATTCACGATGCACGGGTCATTCCAATCGGCGACCATCCTGCTCTTCCAGAATCGATTCGACAGCTTCATGGCGACTCCAGAGCTCACTGGGAAGGCGACACGCTCGTTATTGAAACGTCGAACTACACTGCAGAATCCACCTTCAGAGGAGCCACACGTGACCTACAGGTTACAGAGCGCTTCACGAGGACAGGTCCGGATATTCTGAATTATGACGTCACGTTTGAAGATACAGCTACATGGGTAAAGCCCTGGACGGCGTCAATTCCTCTCCGACATACCGACGATGCGATTTTTGAATACGCCTGCCACGAGGGAAACATTGGAATGGAGGGAATCCTCGCCGGGCATCGGGCAGAGGAACGGGCGACAGCCGACGAGACAGGGTCAGAACAGTAGAAACATTTGTAGTCATTCGGTGCGCGGTGCCGCAATAGTTTGCGACGACACGTCGGACTTACAAAGTTGATTCCGCTTGTCCGTCTGCTGCCTCATGCACACTTCGTCTGTTACTGTTATGCAGCAGAGGGTTACTACGTCTCTATCTGACACCTATACATCCACTGTGCGGAGGAACGGAATGAACTTGCGTCTGAGCTTGACGCTATGCGTGTGCCTACTACTAGTGACGAACTCTAGCTTTGGACAGGAAATCAGCTACGGAGGACTGCTTGGTAGCAGCTTGGGCACTCTGACAAATTCTGATGATTTCCCAGATCCACGATCTAAAGGGGGTTACGTCGCCGGTGGTTACATCGATCTTGCGCTATCGGATTTCTTCTCCGTTCGACCACAACTCATATTGGTTCAAAAGGGTGCCAAACTAGAGGCGCCAGATCTCGATGGCACGGTGACCCTTGATTATCTCGAAGTACCGATACTCGGCGTGATCTCACTCCCGAGACAAGGGCCGGTCGTTCCCTTTTTCTACGCCGGTGGTTCTGTCAGCGCCAACGTTAATGCGACAGTTGAATTAAATGGCGTCGAAACCGACATACCAGGCGACCATATCAGGCGAAACGATATCGGTGGCGTGTTCGGCGCTGGTGTGTACGTGGACGGCTATACCTTAGAAGCACGGTATACCACTGGCATAAACAGCATCATGGCAGATACCAACCACCCTAAGACCAGAGCGTTCTACGTAATCGGCGGATTCAAGTTGCCTGTGAGGTAACTTGAAAATTCCACGGTCATAACAAACGCCGGAGCCAGCGCTGCAGACATTGAAGACGGTAGGCTCCGTTAACCGGATTGTGGTACCCATGAACACGCTCGTCGGGCGTCAGTGCTGCCCAATCCTTCATTGGCTCAAACTGATGCCCCTCGTGCCATTCATTAAACGAACACACATACACAAGAAAAAATCCTTGGCGCACATTTTCCAACCACGGATGCGTTTGTAACAACACGGAGGTCGCCAACGTCTCGCCAATTTGGTTTTCAGCAAGATATGTTGCTCGCTCACGGTCCGCGCTCTTGGTCCACTGAAACGGCGAAGTGGCCGGTATGAAAGAACGCGGTTGATAGCATGAACCAAACGCAACGTTCCGTCGCTCAATTTCGTCAAGACCTGGATTCACATTGAACGTAAACACCAAACCCTTCCGGCTGGCCTCGAGTGCCCATTCAAGCCAATGCGTCTGAAGAGAGTCCGGACCATAAATCGCAAGGCCGTCAAATCCTGCGGAGGCAACATCTCCAGCATTCGGCGATTCTGAAAGAATCGTCACGTGGTCAAAATCATGTCTGTGGGTTCTCCGTATTTCATCGGTGACGCGCCGCCATGTCCCCTGGGGCACATAATCACGTAATTCGACCTCTTTGCCGTGGCAATCACGGATACTTTTCGGAACAAGCGAGTTAAATAGTTTAAAAACAGGCCCTGTCGTTCCATCAGACCACCGGTGAAGCAACAAACAATCCCACTGTCGTTTCTCTCCATACTCCTGAAGGATATAAGCCACGTCAGCAGGAAGTTGCTCAGCACGTTTCGAGCCATACGGTTCAAGATGAAATGTCACACGGATATCGTGAGCGTGCATGACGTCCATAATGAGATGGACGGCTCGGTCCTCAAACTCACCGCGCCCCCACCAACTCAGGTTAACCGCTCCAACACCCGACTCATTGATCCAACGCGCATGTTGTTCCACAACCGAGACCGACCTAGAGTCGTAAGCGCCCAATGCTGGCATCGTATTTGCCGCAAGGTCGAGCGGTGGCACACGCCCCCACTGTTGCCAATGACGCATCGGATTCCTGCCGTACCAGGGGTAGTACTCAAAAACAAAATGCCGCCGGAGGTCGGGATACTGCTGGTGAAGCCACTGTCTACTGTCACCGAGCAACACTGCCATGGCTTCAGCCGACACGCCACTCACACCCGTTGGACCGGCAGCATTGGTAATAGCCGATGCCGCTGCGCCGAATCCACCGGCCAATAACGCACGACGAGTTAAGTTCATTGAAGGTTCACGCTATACAGCAATACACACGTTCAGTATGACAATCCGTATCCGCGACACGTGAGTAGTCTAGTCACTTTCGAACTGGTGATCGAAATTTAGGACAGCGCCAGTGAACTACACCGAACACAACTCACTGTGCATCATGGTCACACGTCACACCGACAAACTCTTATCAGCCTATAATCACTGACTTACTTTAAATTTGGCGACAACGACGAGGCCTATAGATGAAATATCGAAAGTTAGGCAATACAGGCGTGTTTGTGTCACAGCTCTGTCTCGGTGCGATGACGTTTGGCAGTCGATGGGAAGCTATCGGGGCGCTACAACAAGACGCCGCTGACGAGCTAGTGCATCGTTCTTTGGATGCCGGCATCAATTTCTTTGACACAGCGGATATATATTCACTGGGAGAGTCCGAAGAAATCCTCGGGAAATCCCTCGCGCACAAACGGCAAGATGTCGTCATCGCCACCAAGGTCCGAGGGCGAATGGGACCTGGACCGAACGAGGTCGGACTGTCGAGACTGCATATCATCCAATCAGTTGACGCCAGTCTCAGGCGTCTCGGTACCGACTACATTGACCTCTACCAAATCCATCGTCCCGACCATGAAACGGATATCGAAGAGACGTTAACTGCACTCACAGAACTCGTCCGTTCTGGCAAAGTTCGTTACATCGGCTGTTCGAACCTACCCGCGTGGAAATTAATGCAAGCCCTCGGTGTTTCAAGGCAAAAAGGCCTGGAACTGTTCAAGGCCAGCCAGTCGTACTATTCACTCGTCGGCAGAGAATTAGAACGTGAAACCATCCCGTTACTGGACAATCAAAGGTTAGGACTGCTTGTGTGGAGTCCTCTGGCTGGTGGATTTTTGTCGGGCAAGTTCAGCCGAAGTGGCAGCTCGGACCCAGACTCAAGACGAGCCACGTTTAAATTCCCGCCGGTCGACGAAACCCGCGGTTTCGACATCATCGATGCGATGCAACTCATCGCTACAGCGCATGAAGTATCCATCGCACAAATCGCGCTTGCCTGGCTACTTCACAAAACGTCAGTCACCAGCGTGATCATCGGCGCGAAGCGGATCGCACAACTGGACGACAATCTGGCATCGATCCACGTCACGCTAACACGGGAAGAGATGAAGATACTTGATGACATCAGTGCACTCAAAGTGGAGTATCCTGACTGGATGGATTCACTCGGTGACGATCGATTCCCTGGTGAATTGAGAGATCTGGATGCGCTCACAAAGAAATAGAAATCCTGAGAGGATAGACATGCAGAATAGTCCGTTCGTAGTCCGAATGACGGTATTGCTCGTCCTGGGATTAACAACACTCGCTACAGCGCAATCGACGCAACAGACTGTCCCACCACCAATTGACCCGCTTCGCTATGAAGAAGCTATTTTGGCTTTTGAGTCCAACGATCGCGTAAATCCTCCACCCGAGGGGGCCATTGTCATCACTGGCAGTTCAAGTATTCGACGGTGGCACAACAGCATCGTAAAAGACCTCGCCCCCCTCACCATCATTCCTCGTGGCTTCGGCGGAAGCACCATGAAAGATGTGCTGCACTTTATCGACCGCCTAGCTATTAAACACAAGCCTCGGGCAGTAGTTGTCTATGAAGGTGATAACGACACAGGACGATATCTAGTTCCACCTTCAACGATAGTGGACCAATTCAGCAAAATCGTAGACAAGATTCATAACGCACTGCCTGAAACGCGCATCTACGTTCTCTCAGTTAAACCCAGCGTGTTACGCCGGCCGTTTTGGGACAAAGCACGAGAAACCAACGAACTTCTCAAGAAATTAGTTGCGGATAATGACCTCCTAACCTACATCGATGTTGCTACGCCACTGTTGGATACCAACGGTGAAGTGATGACCGACATTTTTGTCGACGATAATCTTCACCTCAACGAAAAAGGCACACAAATCTGGGCCGCTACAATCAGGGTAGCCTTAATGAAGGGTGAAGCACAGTTCGAGTCCGGCAGTCAGTAAAGACCAAAGTTGGCGAAACAAGTACCCGGTCGCCCTCGGACTTTAAACAGGGCGATATGACAACACCAACCATGCTCCGACCGCCGCCATCAGAATCCCTAAATAGAAGATCGGTGACGGACTCTGTTGTGGTGGATTGTACAGCGCCGCAACGAAAACGCTGACAACGGGAGCTCCTGCAAACACTAGAGGTGGGACAACATTAGGTCGACCTCCATTTACCAAAGCCAACACGATTCCTAACGCCCCTAGCGCACCAAGCACTCCAGCCCCGATAGTAAAAGTTACACCGCTGGTCGTGAAAACGTCCCAGCTACCTGCCCTCGCAATCATGACGCCTGGGATCGCAATTGCCACCAAGACGTAAGCTACACCCACCATCAGGAACGCGTGAACACCACTTCCATTGAGCGCGACTTGGCCTTTGTGCAGAGTAGGAATATATGTCCCCCAACTCAACACGGTGAGTAGAACGAATGGCAACCACCTGCTCATTAGTGTGCTCCTTTAGCTCTATTTAACAGTTACGATGTCGGTCAGCTCTTCTGGGCTGAACCGTCCGTTGATTGAAACACTAGGATACATCTTCCACCGAGGACGTCTGAAGAAGAAGACGGACTTACGAAAGTCCAGACTGCGCGAGGCCACACTAGGTGACAAAAGTTCGGTGGCGCCAAAAAACGTCGAAACACCAGCACCAACAGACCACAACGGGCTTCTCCGAGTGATACAATTCCAGCCTTGATTTCCAGTAGTAACTGTTCCAAGGGAGAACTCTTACATGCTTAAACGTGAACATCGATTACTCGTGTGTATAGCTGCCATCGCCCTGCTTGCGTCCGCCACTGTTGCTTATGCGCAAAACAGTGCTCCCAATCCCTACCAAACCGTGGAAGGAGTGTGGGCCGCTCTGCCAGACGGACGCAGTTGGGGCTCAACCAGTGCGGTCGAAACATCCCCAGACGGTCAAACAATCTGGGCCATTGACCGGTGTGGCGAAAATACCTGTGTCGGTCATGACGACTTGGACATCGTCTTCCAATTCGATCTCAACGGAAATATCCTCAAACAATTCGGTGCCGGTATGTTTGTCTGGCCGCACGGGATTGACGTAGATGACGACGGTAACGTGTGGGTTGCTGATGCAAGGGGTGAAGGCAACCGAGGACACCAGGTGACAAAGTTCAGCTCAGATGGTGAGGTTCTCATGAAACTGGGAACTGCCGGCGTCGCTGGCCGAACGTCAACGACTTTTGACCAACCAAACGACGTTCTCGTAGCTCCCAATGGCGACGTCTTTGTTGCGGATGGACATCCAGCTAATGGCAACAATCGAATCGTCAAGTTTTCCAGTGACGGCACCTATCTGATGGCATGGGGAGGAACAGGATCCGAACCCGGCCAATTCAGGACACCCCATGCACTGGCGATGGACTCGCAGGGTCTACTCTATGTGGGAGACCGCAGCAATCGACGCATTCAGGTATTCCAACAGGACGGCACGTTCGTAAAGGATTTCTACAATTTTGGACGCGCTAGCGGCGTGACCATTGACCGTGACGATAATATTTACGTGGCCGATTCAGAATCAAACTTTCGCCGAAATCCAGGGTACAAACGTGGGATTCGCGTGGCTCATATTAGCGACATGCGCATTTTCGCATTTATCCCAGACCCCGAACCTGACCAAGACAATTCTGGAACTAGTGCCGCAGAAGGCGTTGCTGTCGACCACGATGGTAATGTCTACGGTGCTGAGGTCGGACCGAGAATGCTGCGAAAGCACATGAAACCGTAAGACCATATCCGCCTTGTCGGAGGAGTAAAACATGAAGAGTGGTGCAAACCGAACGACGTTCGGATGGCTAATACCAGTACTGATCGCTATCCTTCTGGTCCCGGTGTCGTATGCCGAAGCACAAGAAGAAAACGACACCAACCTGCCGGAGGGCTTTCGCGCTACATTTCCACTTTACAGCGAAGCTCTGGGACCATTTACTCGCGCCATCTCAACCCCTGACGCCAACGCTCAAGACTATTTCAATCAAGGCTTTCAAATGATGTACGCCTTCGCGAAGATGGAGGCTGCAAGATCATTTAGAGAAGCATGGAAGCTCGATCCTAACTGCGCCATCTGTTACTGGGGTGAAGCGTGGGCATGGGGCTCATACTTGAATGGACAGATTCGGGAAGAAGACGCTCCACACGCCTACGCGGCCATTCAAAAAGCTCTGGCGCTAGCATCCGACCACGCCACCCCGGCAGAGCAAGCCTTTATCAATGCCATGTCAGTTCGATACGTAGAGGACTACGAACCGGACAAACGAGTTGAGCAAGACGAGGCGTACGCCGAAGCGATGCGACTGGTCGCGGAACGTTATCCTGACGACCTTGATGCGGTCACCCTCTATGCAGATGCACTCTTTTTACTCGAACCCAGGCGAGGCACGAGAGACCTTAACGATCCAAGAGTGCAACGACTTCACTCCGTTCTAGAAAGTGTGTTGGCTAAGGATATCAAGCACCCCGGCGCCTGCCACCTCTACATTCACGCCACTGAATCAACCACTGCTCCAGAGAAAGCCGCCGATTGCGCGGAACACCTTGGGTTTGCGATTCCTGGTGCCAGTCATATCAACCACATGCCTTCGCACACGTGGAATGAGATTGGACGGTGGGCGGATGGCGTGCGGTCTAATTTGATGGCATGGCACTCCGATCAGAGAGCCGAGATCGGCAAAGGCTTCGCGATCTATCCATCACATAATCTTCACATGCTTTTATTCGCTGCCTCAATGGACGGTCAAGGTGCGATTGCGATCCAAGCTGGCAAAGACTACACCAAAGTCACGCGTGATGGCCTCTATCATGCGCTCACCTTGCTTCGATTCGGACGATTCGACGAAATCCTTCAGCTTACAGATGGACGTTCAGAACGCAACGAAGTTTCAGCCGGCTTGTGGGATTTTGCGCAAGGTTACGCGTATCTTCGGACAGGCGAGCGAGACTTTGCCGAAGTCTATCTCCAGCGAGTATTGAATGGTGCGGAAACCTCTGAAGATGAACTGCGACGGCACCCCGCATCACATTTGTTGGGTATCGTTGGCGCCATTCTTTTAGGTGAGCTACATAGGGATTTAGGTGACACCGATTCGGCAATAGTTTCGTTTGAAGAGGCCGTCACACTCGAAGATGAGTTGGTCTACGACGAACCTGAACCTCTACCCTTTGCGGCGAGGCACTGGCTAGGAGCTCTTCTAATTGAAGCTGAAAGATACGAAGAAGCCGAACAGGTCTACCGTGACGAGCTGGCGGACCATCCGAACAATGGGTGGTCGCTATTTGGACTCAAAGCTGCCCTTGAAGCTCAAGGAAAATCATCACTAGAAGTCGACAAAGAATTCGAAGCCAGTTGGGCACGCTCAGACATCTGGCTTCAAGCGTCTCGCTTCTAACATGGTTCTATAGCCGCTATGTCCATCCTTAGATATCTTGGGTTAGATTCAAGTACGAGTAAAACGACCAAAACTCCAACCGCAACTGAGGCTGACACGATGAGTCGCATAGCTGCCAAGTTGGATACGTTGCCGGAAAATCAAGCGAATCACGTGGCCGCTTTTGCTTATATCCTCGGGCGGGTCGCACACGCCGATTCGGTATTCAGTGAGGCGGAAACCTCCAAGATGCAAGAAATTGTCCAGGATCTTGGACACCTTCCAGAAGCTCAAGCTGTGCTAGTCGTTGAGATAGCAAAAAGTCAGGTGCAGTTGTTCGGCGGAACCGAAAACTTCCTGATTACAAGACGATTTAAAGATATGACATCTCAGGAGCAGCGAACGGAGCTACTTGACTGCATCTTTGCCGTGTCAGCGGCAGACGAATCAATTAGTGTGCTTGAAGAAGGTCAGGCAGGACAAATTGCCAAAGAACTTGGACTCAGCCACGACGACTTTGTCAAAGCTCGACTGACCTACCGTGAACATCTCGAAACTGTGAAACAACTTCGTAGCCGCAAATAACTTATCCGGCGCCACGATCACATCTGTTTTACGGTTGGCGCACTGGCTGACGGATCAGCATCCATCATTAACGCCATCCATCGAAAGTCTTCGGTGTTTTCAAGGGCGATCCTTAACACCATTGTCAATGGAACCGAAAGGAGCATACCAACCGGCCCCCAGACCCATCCCCAGAAAACGACTGACAGAAAGACCACCAGAGTGGACAACCCCAGTCGACGCCCCATCAACATAGGCTCAATGAAATTTCCCAACAGGATGTTAACGACAAGATATCCAACCGCAATAACAGCTGCTCGCCCAGGACCCAATTGAATCAAAGCTAAGAAGACGGCAGGCACTGCGGCAATAATTGAACCAAGGCTCGGAATAAAGTTAAGGAGAAACGCAACCAATCCCCACAGGATCGCAAAATCTAATCCCATTGCCGCGACCCAACATCCCACGACTGTACCTGTTACGGCACTTATTACCGTCTTAATGACAAGGTAATTCTGTATCTGGCGAGTCATTCTTTCGAGTGGTCCAAACTGAGTGTTAGTTCCGAAGACAACTCGCAGCTTCGAATTAAATCCAGCAACCTCCATGAGAATAAAAACAACCGCTAACAAGACAAGAAAAGTGTTGGATGCAAACGACGCCAAGGCACTCAAAGCTCCACCCAAAACGTCAAACAGACCCATCGGTAACAGGTCCAAAGACTGCCATTCTTCAGTCGGTATCCCCCAACCGTTAAGAAGACCAAACGATGCATCGATCAAAACTTCAAGTCGTTGCTGATATTGAGGTGCCACTTCCGCAAACTGGTTAACGGACCGCCCGAGTACAAGCGCTAGCAAGGCGATCACCCCAACCGCCGCGAGAACAGTGCTAAGCATCGCCAGTAATCTCGGAACATGCTTGCTCTGGAGCCACCGCATAAACGGGACACTCACCACCGCCAGAAATACAGCTAGCAGGAAGGGCACCGCCAACTGCTGAGCAGCTCGAAGGCCCGCAACGATGATCACAAAACTTGCGGCACCAACCAGAAATCTAGTACCCGTGTCAGAATGCCGATGGTCTTCCGTGTTCATTGATTTACTCAAAAACGCATTCGGGAAGCACAACGCCAAAAACCATCGAACTCGTTCCGATCGAAACAAAGAGATGATCCGACGTGTCACCTCGATTACGGGCTAAATGTGTAGAACTCCACGGCAATGACTTCACCAACACTCCCAGAGGTTTACCTTTCGTGATCGTTCCAAATTACTATGCCACTATACACATCTAACTGGGGTTAAGCTTCAGACGCACGCTACTGTAGTAACGACCTATCAACTGGCCAGTGGATATAACCGACGAACCAAGGTTAAAACCGTAAAGCGTGGATATGCTAGTGTCTCTACTCGCGTCGTAAGCTTGAATGCGAAAGTGGCGGAATTGGCAGACGCGCCGGATTTAGGATCCGGTGACCGAAAGGTCATGGGGGTTCGAGTCCCCCCTTTCGCACCAGTAGATAACTTGTTTCAGTAGTCGGTTCGCCGCATACTCGTGACAGAGTGATCAAATGTAGACGGCTTCTATATTCAGGCCAAATGGAACAGTCATTAAATGCTGTAATTAAAGCGAATGCTTTCTGAGTTCGCAACCGATACGACAACATGAAAGTGGAACTGCAAGATCTTAGTGAAACCCGTAAGAGCCTCGCGGTCGAGGTTCCGTCTGAGGAAGTCGACCAAGAAATTGAGCGACTGTCACAAGACTACAGACGCAAGCTGAAAATTCCTGGCTTTAGACCGGGAAAAGCACCGGTCAAACTTGTTCGATCACGTATGCACGATCAGATTCTTCAAGAGGTAGCACAGACACTGATACCAAAAGCTCTGGATGAAGCAATTCTCGACCGTGGCTTACAACCTATTGCTACTCCGACAATCCGAGACGTAAAGACCGAAGAAGGTCAGCCACTAACTTTTACCGCACTTTTTGAGGTGTTGCCACCAGTTGATCCCGGAGAATATAAAGGATTAACCCTGCGACGACCGCCTATTCTGGTTACAGACGAATCCGTTACCGAAGCAGTTCAGCGTTTACGTGAACATTCCGCACACCTCGAACCAGTCGAAGCAAGAGACGTTCAAAACGGAGACACAGTCACAATCGACCTAGAACGCCGTGTGATTAAAACCTCGGCACCAGACTCGGCAGAACATAATGCCCCAGAGTCACATAACGACATTGAAATCGAGATAGGCGGCTCGTCGAACCCACCTGGCTTCGACGAAGAACTCATAGGAATGTCTTTAGAAGAAACAAAGACCTTCGTTCTGAACTACCCTGACGACCATGAATCCAAAGGCCTCGCTGGGACTGAAGTGGCATATAAAATAAAACTTAAGTTGATCAGAAAGAAGATATTGCCAGAGCTAGACGATGATTTTGCACGAGACCTAGGTAAGTTCGATTCACTAGAGGCTCTGACCACTCAAGTGAAAACGGACTTAGCCAGCCAAGCTGAATTAGATGCTGATGGACAGGTGCGAAGTGAACTTTTACAAAAATTGGCCAACTCGATCGCGGGAGAGATGCCGGAAGCTCTTATTGATCAGGAAATTGACAGGCGGGTCCAACGATTTGTCGAACACCTGATCGCACAACGCGTTGACCCTAGGCAGGCGAATATAGATTGGGATACATTCAGAAAGGAACAACGTGAACCAGCGACGGCAACAGTTCGGAGCATGCTTGTAATTGACGAGATCGCCCGCAAAGAGTCACTAACCATTAAGGAAGATGAATTTGAAGCGGAGCTAAAACGCCAGGCTGAACGAGCCGGTCGTACGCTCTCGGCGGCGAGGGCGCTCTTAGAAAAAGATGGAGGAATAGTGAAACTCAAAGAAGGTTTGAGACGAGAAAAAACAATCGACTTCATCTTGAAGGAAGCAACCATCGTGACTGCGTAAGAATCCAGTCATCTTCCGACATCTCAATAACTTGAATAAAATCGATACTGAAATGAGCGATAGTCCATGGCTGACTTAAAAAACCAGTTAATCCCGATGGTCGTAGAGCATACCAATCGCGGAGAGCGAGCTTATGATATTTACTCGCGCCTTCTTAAGGACAGCATCGTCTTTATTGGCGCGCCCATTGACGATAGTTTAGCCAACCTGGTCATAGCGCAAATGCTGTTTCTAGAGGCCGAAGACCCTGACCGCGACATTCTTCTTTACATTAACAGTCCAGGCGGATCGATCTCGGCCGGCTTCGCTATCTACGACACGATGCAGTTCATTCGTCCCGACGTCCAGACCTACTGCATTGGACAAGCAGCCTCAATGGCTGCGGTGTTGTTGAGCGCCGGCGCGAAAGGAAAACGTTTTTCTCTGCCAAACTCTCGCATCATCATCCACCAGCCACTAATGTCTGGCCTTGCGGGTCAAGCAACAGATATCGACATCCATGCCAAAGAAATCTTGCGCATGCGTTCGCGATTAAATGAAATTTTGTCGACTCATACCGGACAATCTCTCGAACGAATCCGAGAAGACACCGACCGGGATTACATCATGTCGGCTGACCAAAGTAGTGAATACGGTATTATTGATGATGTCATCAGACAACGCAGCTGACCATGACGAAGAAAAGCTCTGACAACGAGATCCTTCGGTGTTCGTTCTGCAACAAAGACCAGAACGACGTCCGAAAACTGATCGCCGGGCCTACGGTGTTCATCTGCGACGAATGCGTTGATGTTTGTAACGATATTATTGCCGACGACGGTGATTCTAGTGAAAAAGAAGAACTCGGTTCCTCGCTTCCAGTACCCAAAGAGATCAAGAAGTTTCTTGACCAGTACGTAATCGGACAGGAACAAACTAAGAAAAAGCTTGCCGTCGCCGTCTATAACCACTACAAGCGAGTCGAAATTCAGAAACAATCCAAGAACCATCAAGAAACAGAACTGACAAAGTCGAACATACTTTTGATAGGCCCGACCGGTACCGGTAAGACGTTGCTTGCGCAAACTCTAGCTCGTCTTTTGGCGGTTCCGTTTACGATCGTTGATGCGACCACACTCACCGAAGCTGGCTACGTTGGTGAGGACGTTGAGAATATTGTTCTGAAGCTACTACAAGCCGCTGGTGGTGATATCGAGAAATGCCAGCGAGGCATCATTTATATAGACGAAATAGACAAAATCTGTCGAAAAGATGAGAACCCGTCCATCACGAGAGATGTATCCGGAGAAGGAGTTCAACAGGCGCTTCTCAAGATTCTTGAGGGCACAGTGGCTAACGTGCCTCCTCAAGGCGGACGAAAGCATCCCCACCAAGAGTTTTTCCAAGTGGATACCACAAATATACTTTTTATATGTGGTGGAGCATTCGTTGGCCTAGACAAGCTGGTTCAGCGGAGACGTGGTAGGAAGACATTGGGTTTTAAGGCTGACATTCAGGCGAGTGGAGATGCGAAGGTTGGCTCCGTGCTTGAGCACGTTGGACCAGAAGACCTCATTGGATATGGCTTGATCCCTGAATTCGTCGGCCGACTTCCTGTGGTTGGCACTCTTCACGAACTTGACCGACCGGCGTTGGTTAAAATACTCACCACTCCACGGAACGCAATCACGCGCCAGTATCAGCGACTTTTTGAATATGAGAACGTCAAATTAAGTTTCACTGATGATGGGCTTGAAGCAATCGCTGACGCCACGCTAGAACGTAAAATCGGTGCGCGGGGTCTAAGAATGATCATTGAAGAATTAATGCTTGAACTCATGTACACGCTACCTGGACAAAAAGAGGTCAAGGAATGCGTGATCACTCGTGAGGCGGTCCTAGCAAAGGACACGCCCATCACTCTCGTTGAAAAGGCAGGCTAGTGGAAGATTTCGATACCCTCCCCATCGTTCCTCTTCGTGATGTCGTGGTGTTTCCCCACATGATGATGCCATTTGTGATTGGGCGACCATCGTCAACTCGCGCCTTGGACCATGCGCTGCTCCAAGACAAACGTATCTTTCTCTCCGCTCAAAAAGATGCAGCAAATGACGACCCTACTCCAGACGAAATCTACACTCTCGGTTGTATTGCAAACGTGGTCCAGAGCCTTAAACTTCCTGACGGAAACGTCAAGGTATTGGTTGAAGGTGTGGAACGTGCACGAGTTGTCGAATGGAAAGAGGACAAAGGGTTTTTCCGGGTGGTCTCCAAAGTACTCTCTCACCCAGAGGTCAGTGGAGATATCGAAGGTAGTATGAGCCACGTCGTGTCTCTCTTTGAACAATATGTAAAACTATCGAATACCCTTCAATATGACGCAATGGTTGCTGCTGTGAGGGTTGATGACCCGAGCAAGCTCGCTGACACCATCGCTGCCCATCTCGTTGTCGGCGTAGAAGAGAAACAGAACTTATTAGAGATTATTTCTCCACTTGAAAGACTAGTGCGTATAGCCAGTCTCCTAGAAAACGAGGTTGAGAAACTCCAGGTTGATCGCCGAATTCAATCCAGAGTTAAGAAACAAATGGAGAAGGCTCAAAAAGAGTACTACCTCAACGAGAAAATGAAGGCGATTCAAAAAGAATTGGGTCGAAAGGAAGAACGAGGCAACGAAAACGAAGACCTTAAAAAGAAGATTGAAGAAAGTAAAATGCCTCATGAAGTTGAGGAAAAAGCGATTCAAGAACTTAAGCGGCTGGAAGCCATGCCACCTATGTCGGCAGAAGCAACGGTGTCACGCAACTATCTTGACTGGCTGATTGCAGTTCCGTGGTACAAAAAGACCCGAGAGGGTCGTGACCTAAATCGCGCCGAAAATATTTTGAACGAAGACCACTATGGTCTTGAAAAAATCAAAGACCGCATCCTTGAATTTTTGGCGGTTCGTAGTCTGGTTCGAAAACCAAAAGGCACGATTCTGACTCTCACAGGACCTCCTGGAGTCGGAAAAACATCTCTAGCCAAATCAATTGCCCACGCGACAAATCGAAAATTCGTTCGGCTTTCATTAGGTGGAGTTAGAGACGAAGCCGAAATCCGTGGACATCGCCGAACTTATATAGGTGCGTTTCCAGGTCAACTTATTCAGATGATGAAAAAGGCAGGGACATTGAATCCAGTGTTCCTACTTGACGAAGTAGACAAGATGTCAATGGACTTTCGCGGTGACCCGTCAGCGGCGTTGCTCGAAGTGCTAGACCCGGAACAAAACCACATGTTTTTAGACCATTACCTGGATGTTGAATATGACCTTTCGAATGTAATGTTCGTTTGCACTGCCAATGTACTTCACACCGTTCCGCAAGCGTTACGAGACCGAATGGAAGTTTTGCAGCTGGCTGGTTACACCGAGACTGAAAAGATTGAGATTGCGAAGCGTTTTCTTATTCAAAAAACCCTTAAGGCGACCGGTTTAACAAGTAAGAATGTCTCTTTCACAGACGACGCCTACGAAACAGTTATCCGCCGATATACACGTGAGGCAGGTGTCAGGAATCTAGAACGAGAAATCGCCTCGATCTGTAGAAAAATCGCACGAAAAGTTGTCGCCGACGGTAAAGGTTTCTCTGAAGAAATCACACAAGAAAAAGTAACTGAATATCTAGGTGTTCCCAAGTATAGACCCCTTATGGCCGAGGAGGAGAATGAGGTTGGCATTGCCACTGGTCTAGCCTGGACCGAAGCAGGGGGTGAACTACTGGTCACCGAGGCCAGCTTGATGCCAGGCAAAGGAGCATTAACACTGACGGGGCAACTTGGCGACGTTATGCAGGAATCAGCCCAAGCTGCAATGAGTTTTGTGCGCGCAAAAGCGGATCAATTGGGTATTCCCAAAAACTTTAACCGACGCACAGACGTACACGTTCATGTCCCAGAAGGTGCCATCCCTAAGGACGGGCCTTCGGCTGGTATAACCATTACAACAGCGTTAGTTTCAACCTTAGCCAACATCGCAACTCGACGCGACGTCGCAATGACCGGCGAAATGACCCTTCGTGGCAAAGTTCTACCGATCGGAGGCGTTAAAGAAAAGGTTTTGGCTGCACATCGCGCTGGGCTCAAGACAATCATTCTCCCCAAGGACAATGAAAAAGACCTCGCCGACATCCCGAAGAATATTCTAGACACGCTTGATCTGTATATGGTTGACAGCATCGACGAAGTCCTGAAGGTTGCATTGGCTGAACCGATGCGTCCTAACCTAACATCGGACGACAATGTCGATCAGCCAACTACGTCTGAGAGAATCACACATTAACTAATACACACGGATTGAATCGGAGTAAAAAGCGATAAACCTCAGTTGCTTTGTAAACGTGAGTTGAAACTGTCTTAATGACATCTCTAGTTTCTGTTCACTTGACTTACCTTTCTTTATGAAACCTTTGGTCGGGAAGTTCGTAACGAGCGTCTCGGCGGGTGACGTCGTTTCTACCGACGGACTTCCAGTGATCGCACTCGTCGGTCGATCGAATGTTGGTAAATCAAGTCTGATTAATACTCTTGTTAGAAAACGTGTAGCACGGTCTGGCGGAAAGCCAGGAACAACACGACTGATCAATCTGTACCGAATTGCTACACCCTCTAGTAACGTTCGCCCATTCTTGCTAGTCGACTTACCTGGCTATGGCTACGCTCGAGGTGGAACCAAAACCCGTCAATCTTTTCAGACCTTGACCGATAGCTTCTTCAAACAAGTGATCGTAGGTGTGCCTGGCCCAGCCACAGGTCAGATTCAACTGGCCGGAGTGTTACTTGTCGTTGATGTGAGACACCCAGGCCTAGAATCTGACAAGGAGGCGTTAGCTTGGATTTCAAGGCAACGTTACCCAGCTGTCGTCGTGGCGACTAAGGCCGATCGGATTTCCCGTTCGATGCGGACCAAGATGGCAAAGAAACATCTCGAAACACTTCATCAATCTGAGGATGTATCAAATTCAGAATCACCGCTGTTGGTTACGGTCTCGACGGAGACCGGCGAGAACATGCCGCTACTCTGGAAAGAATTGAAGCGTCTGTTAAGACTGTTATAATGGGAAGTTCTAGGTCGTATTAAGGAGCACACAGTGAAGACAGGGATACATCCCGAATATCACAACGTCGACGTTCGATGCGCATGTGGTGCAACGTGGAAAACACGCTCAACTAAGCCAGAACTGCACCTTGAAATTTGCTCAAACTGCCACCCATTCTTTACTGGGCGTCAGAAACTTGTCGATACGGAAGGTCGAGTCGAACGTTTTACTAAGAAATTTGGCCAAGTGACGGTTGAAACGAGGAAACAACAAGAACTCGATCGTAAGAAAAAATTGGCAGAGCGCTCTTCCTAGTCTGCAAAAACTAGAATAGAGACCTAGATTGGCAACCGTCGATAGCAATACTAGCGCCACTTACCCAACTCGCTCTTGGAGAAGCCAGGAAAGCAACCACTGTTCCTACCTCGTCCGCTTCCCCAAATCGTCCAAATGGCAAGTTCTGGGACACAAAGGTAGCCATTCCCTCCGGATCACTTTGCTGGCGACGATGCCATGAACCCCCGGGAAACAAGATTGAACCTGGCGCCACGCTATTGACTCTTATGTTCTTCGAAGCAAGTTGTTGAGCCAAGGCCTTTGCCAAACTAATTTCAGCAGCCTTAACAGCATTGTAGGTCATTCGACCTCCAGACTCTCGACCCCAGATCGATGCAATAATCAAAATAACTCCTCCACCTCGTCTCTGCATGTGGGGTACAGCCAATCTGGAAGCCCGTATCGCTGGGTATAACGTCTGGTCGAAAGCACTCGCCCAGTCCTCATCGCTTGTGTCGAGCAAATCGCCACCTCCGGCCTTCCCCACACTGTTGATAAGGATATCCAGTCCGCCAAAGTGGTCTACAGTTTCTTGGATAACCGACTCCACTCCTTCTCTCTGGCTTAAATCGGTATTCACGGTAATGACGCGTTCATGAGCGCCAACTTGGTTTCTCAACTCATCAGCTGCTTCATTCAGTCGCTTTTGTCCTCTGGCGCAAATACAGACGCGACACCCTTCTAGAAGTAACGCTCTCGCACTAGCAAGGCCGAGTCCACGACTCGAACCAGTAACGATTGCGATCTTGTCTGTCAACTCAAGATTCATAAATCACACTCGCATATGCGGGATGGGATGAAGACAGGACTCAAATAGACCGTGAACCTACACCACGTATAGATTGAGCTTTACAAAGCAAAGAAAGGTTAAACGAACTCTACCTCATACCATTTTCTAGCCACAGCCGCTGGTTGCACCACAATTCACACATTTGTAGCATGCACCGTTGCGAATCATGATTGCACCGCATGTGGAACACGGCGGTGCGTCCTGGTCGTTTTGGATCGCAAAGGGCGTGGCTTTTTGATTGTTCGTTTCCTCTCCTGAAACCGACTCTTCTCCTACATCCTTCTGGGTCTGGGTCAGTTCAAGTTGCTCAGCATCGGCGGCATCGGCGGTCTCCTCACGAAGGTTGACGCCAGCCCGGTACTGTGCCGTCTGAGACAAAAACTTAGTAGCCATCCAGCGAAAAATATAATCAACTATCGATTTCGCCAACCGGACATCAGGATTTTTCGTCAGCCCGGACGGTTCAAAACGAGCGTGGCTAAATTTATCAACAAGGGCCTGTAGTGGAACACCATACTGGAGCGCGTAGGACACGGCCTGCGCAAAAGCATCAGCAAAACCAGAAATCGTTGAACCCTCCTTGGCCATAACCAAGAAGATCTCTCCCGGTGATCCGTCTTCATATAAGCCTACGGTGATGTACCCCTCGTGTCCTGCTATATCGAACTTGTGCGTAATGGCCTGCCTTTCGTCAGGCAATTTTCGCCTTACCGGTTGAGAGTCGCCAGAAGCTTGGGCAATCGCCTCATCCATTTGAGCATCTTGCGAGGTATTAAGCGGTTGTGTACGTTTACTCCCGTCTCGATAAATAGAAACAGCCTTCGTTCCAAGACGCCATGCATCAATATAGGCCTGTTTTATCTGCTCGACAGTTGCATCAGTCGGGACATTAATCGTTTTTGAAATCGCACCAGAAATGAATGGCTGTGTCGCACCAATCATTTTGATGTGTCCCGCATAGTGTATTGACCGTTGACCATTGGCCGGTTTAAAGGCACAGTCGAATACCGGCAAATGTTTTGAGTCTAGATGCGGCGCTCCCTCAATCGTCTCGTTGCTGTCGATGTACTCGACAATCGCTTTAATCTGTTCTTCTGTGTAACCGAGCCTCGTCAACGCCATTGGCACAGTCTGATTGACAATCTTCATCAATCCACCGCCCACGAGTTTCTTGTATTTAACGAGTGCGATGTCAGGCTCCACGCCGGTTGTGTCGCAATCCATCATGAATCCAATGGTGCCCGTAGGTGCCAGCACGGTTGCCTGAGCGTTGCGATACCCATGCTGCTCACCTAGCTCTACCGCATCGTCCCACGCTTCCTGTGCCGCATCATAAAGCGACTTAGGCACATAGGCCTTGGCTACATCCTTGAGTGCCGAACGGTGTTTCCCCATGACCCGCAAAAATGGGTCGCGGTTGTCCAAATACCCATCAAATGAACCGCCGTGGTCCCTTGCTATACGTGCGGACTGAGCGTAAGCATCACCGGTCATCACTGCAGTAATTGCCGCAGCATAATCTCGACCTTCGTCGCTATCGTAAGGTACACCTCGGGACATCAATAGGGCACCCAGATTCGCATAACCAAGCCCCAGCGGGCGATAGTCATGGCTGTTCTGTTTAATTGACGGCGTGGGATATTTCGCATTGGGCACGAGTATTTCTTGTGCCGTTATTAGCGTCCGCACTGCCGCCCTAAATGCAGCGACATCAAAGTCCACCTCGCCACCTTCAGTCTCGCCAAGAAAACCCATGAGATTAAGTGACGCCAGGTTACACGCGGAATCATCAAGGAACATGTACTCTGAACAAGGATTTGATGCGTTGATTCGATCGGTATTTGGACATGTATGCCAGTCATTAATGGTCGTATCAAACTGCATTCCCGGATCGCCGCAAACATTCGTGCCTTCCGCGATCATGTCCATTAACTCTCGCGCGCGGTAAGTATCCATTACACTGCCATCACGAATGGCATGGGTCTGCCATTCTCCATCGTCCACTACCGCTCGCATAAAATCGTCTGATGCTCGTACACTGTTATTAGAGTTCTGGAAAAATACCGAGGCATAAGCCGGCCCAGTGAACGAACCATCGTAACCCGCATCAATCAACGCCCAAGCTTTCCGCTCTTCCTCAACCTTACAGTTAATAAACTCAACAATGTCGGGATGGTCAGCATCAAGGATTACCATTTTGGCTGCCCGGCGGGTCTTCCCACCTGACTTAATGACACCAGCAAACGCATCGTATCCCTTCATAAAAGATACCGGACCTGACGCCGTTCCGCCGCCGGCCAACATCTCTCTGGACGATCGAATCGACGAGAGGTTTGTCCCGGTTCCTGAGCCAAATTTGAATAGCATTCCTTCTGTCTTGGCTAACGTCAGTATGGACTCCATCGTATCGTCAACCGAGTTAATGAAGCACGCCGAACACTGCGGCGCAGTCTCAAATCCACAGTTGAACCAAACGGGGCTGTTAAAAGCCGCCTTCTGATGAACAAGAAGATATTTAAGATCGGCACTAAAAGCATTCAGGTCATCGTCGCCAACGAAATAGTTTTGCTTCCGTGCCCACTCTGTAATCGTATCGACCACCCGTCCGATTAACTGCTTGACACTCCGTTCACGTTCCGGTGAACCGAGTGGGCCTCGAAAATATTTGGATACAACTATGTTGGTGGCTAGTTGCGACCAAGTCTCTGGCATCTCGACATCATGCTGCTCAAAAACGGTCTCACCTTTCTCGTTGGCAATTACCGCCGATCGCAGCTCCCATTCAATCTCATCGAAAGGATCTATACCCTCTCGGCTGAAGTACCTGAGGAATGTAATTCCTGGAGCCGTATCATCAGGTTCGATTGGCGTGGTTTGTGACTGAAGGTGATGAGACTCGTGCTCTTGTGCAGAACCTCTTGGCATGTTCTTGCCTCTCCCGAAATCGGGCATCACCGCTACCCCAACGCCGTGCCCAAAACTGCCTCACTGGTATGACACGGGAACGACCGGTCTACTCTCTATACGGTAGTCGAGAAACTGGAATATTCTCGTGGCCGCCCATCCCCGCTAAGACGCTTACTATGCGGCCATAGCCTGTTGTCTGTCAAGGTAGAAAACACCAGATGTGGGGTTGACTCTTTCCGATAAACGCAATATGTGGTTCGAGTATTCATATTTTGACTTTAGCCTATGATAGAGTGCCGCTATTGGTAGAGTCCAAAAAGTCTCTCCCGACCGTCAAAACAAAAACATTCCTCAGTTTTTACCACTAACGGTCCTTATGACACCCGAGAACTCCAAACGGAACCAACAATGGACCGCCTTATTCGAAGTTGTGATTTGCTGTGGGTTTCCTACGCAGCTTTTGTTTGTCGGCATACTCTCTATGCTCGGTATAGCTTCAACAGATGCGTCCGGAACACTATCGATTAGCTACATCTTTCTCTTGTCAATCTCAGACACCATACTGCTTCTGTTCTTGATCTTTTACTTCCTAAGACAGCGCCAAGAAAATCCAGTCGAGATTTTCCTAGGTCGCCGTCAGTTTCGACGCGAGTTTCTATTCGGCCTGATGTTAACGCCATTCATATTGGGAATAACTTTGACAGGCGCAGCACTACTGCATCATCTCTGGCCCAGTCTACGCACCGTACCAGAAAACCCATTTAATGCACTTTTGACGTCGCCTATGAACATTGTCCTTTTCACAGCAGTAGCGGTAATTGCGGGTGGCTTCCGCGAGGAACTACAGCGAGCGTTCATCCTTTTCCGCTTCGACCAACATCTCGGAGGTGCCAAAGTCGGTCTTGTAATCTTTAGTTTGGTCTTTGGCTTAGGGCACGCTCTCCAAGGTTGGGACGCGGCGATCATAACAGCGTTGCTCGGTGCACTGTGGGGAAGCGTCTATTTATTAAGGCGCAGTGTCATTTCTACGATCGTTAGTCACACTAGTTTCAATATCGTCGAAATCTGCCTCTTTCTGACTGGAATAAGTAACAGTTCAAGTTAGTATCGCCTAACCTGTCGACATCACCCTCGTTCACAGCCTCAATAACTATTCCCGAATGTCCGGCGGTTCTACCACACGCCTAACTTGGGCACGACGGACTAACTCTGCCACCCAGTCGGCTTCCGCCACTTGACGACGTTCATCTCCTGTCACGCCGAAACGATCTACCAAATAAACTTCACGGCGAATCTCATCAGCAAGAAGTTGGCGGAGGTCACCAACTGTTAGACCAACACGATCAAGAACCAAATTGAGTTCCAACCCATCGGGCAATTGGTTCAGCAGAAGGTCTAGGCGCCGGTCAACAGCAACGGAAGTCGGTTCAGTGATTACAAACCTGTTAACCTCATCCAGAACGACCCGACGCTCGATCAAGAAATTCAGCACTTCAACTTCCGGAACTGGCCCATCCTGGATATCTACAAGACGCAGATCGATAAAGGCCCGGACATCAGAGTGGGTTATAACCTGGCCATTGACAATCGCCAGAATTCTGTCAAGTGTCACAGCCTGGGCAATAACAGCAACAGAAGAAACTAGAGACAGCAGAGTTGCCATAGCCAGAACCGAACAAAGCGAGCCGTGAAACCGAGGATGTGCGCGGTCGCGGCTAGAACGCTTGCCCGATACTGATATGAAGGGCTGTGAGTCGCTCCAAGTCACCATTGTCAAAATTTTGGCGGTCCAGCTTGAAACCCAGATCAACGCGAATTGGACCAACCGGCGAACGATATCGTACACCGAACCCAGCGCCAGCCCTTATACGAGACAGACTGACCGTACTGACACGGTTATAAACATTACCAGCGTCCAAGAATCCAACGAGGTCTATTGTTCTAGTAACTCTGGTGCGTAATTCAGCGTTAAAAATTAGCGCTGCATTACCGCCTTGCGGGAATCCATCTTGATCGATTGTGTCGTCATCACCAAGTCGGTCCAGTGCGAATCCTCGAACAGTGGTATCACCGCCCGTAAAAAATCTTTCACTAAGTGGTAACTCACCTACCTGGAGCTCAACCGGAGACCCGAGAACTGCAATCGATTTGTTTTGTGGATCAAGAAAATCAACCGATCTCATAAATGCCCTTGCAAGACCGACTCGCGCGCCGGCAGCAACGACAAAGCGTGACGCTCCTGGAATTTCTCGATAGACAAAGGCCTGCATGAACGTCTTGACAAATCCAACCTCTGACCCGATAGTTCGACCAGCCACCTCAGCATCTACGCTAAGCACTTCACCGCGCCTAGGATCCGCTGGATCGTCTCTAGTGTCACGAGCCACGCTCCCAGAAAAAGTGGATAATCGGACCTGCGGAAACAGTCGGTCGACCAACGGTTCGTCTTCAGGGTTCAGTGCCTTGTTCGAAGTATTGTTTTGCCCCCAACCGTAATCAACGGACGCGGTTATCGTGGAGGTAAACTGACGTGCGATCTGGGCATTAACGCCTCGGCTAAACAAGTCAAATCCAGGTCGGATAGCTTGCTCTATAAAACCCGTAATGAAACCGTCCCAATTGGTCCCCATCACACGCGGTTCTTGAAACGTGCTGAGCACGCGGTATTCATTAAACCCAAGACTGTTAACTCCTTGCCCTATCTGCAGCCGTACTGGATCATTTTGTCGGCGCAGACTCACGCGAGTGAAAAGATTGATCGAACGGTTCTTACCCCAGAGGTTTTGCCGACCAATCTGAAAAAACCCCCTTGGTGCAAACTCAAGCCGCTCAACTGCTTGACTCCCCTCTAAGTCAGTCTCACGCCGCAGTCGAACCGAAGCCTCAAGCCCACCGCCGTATCCGATCCTAGTAGCCGGTGCTTCATCGACAATCACCACTACATCGCGTAGGTCTCGACCGCCATGACTAAACTCTCGAATATCAATCCTTCGAAAAAGTCCAAGCGCATTGAGTTGACGTCTAGTCTCTGCAACCTCGACTAAACTCAAGGGTTCACCGGCACGCAGGGTGACTTCCCGTCTGATTGCTGCAGATTCAATCGTATTGTTTCCAACAATCAACACGTGTTCGATCATGACTTGGGGCCCCTCAATTACCCGATAAACCAAGTCAACGGTTTCCAAACTGTCATCGAACTGCGGCTCGACTGTGACGACTACGCGTTCAAATCCTGCGTTTAAATACAGAAGGCGAACGGCATCTCGGTCCAAAACGACTTGCTGTGGATAATACGGCTCACCGACGCGCGACCGAATAGCCGTCTCCAAGACTTGTCGAGGCAACTGTCGATCTCCTTCTATCGTGACTGATTGCACTCGCGTCAATACACCTTCGGTAATTTTGATCTCGCAAAGTACTTTTACCTCACCATTTGTCTGTCCTGAGTTATCCATCTGCGTAACTACCGGCTCTACTAAAACCGTCGCAAACCCCAGTCGACTGTAATGTTCTGTGATCAAGGAAACTGCCGTATCAAGTTCACTCGTAATTAGGGGGCGGCCAACCGGCAAGTCAATCAGTTCCTGCAATTCTGGATATGACACGGAAACATGACCGCTGATCACTACCTCTCCAATTTCATATAGTTGCCCCCGGTTAACCATAAAAACGATCGCAAGGTCTTCATCCGCACTCTCGCGACTGTGAAGGACGGTGGCATCTCGGTATCCTAGTCCTGTGAGAAGCCCTTCAATTCTTCGGTCAGCATCTTCTAAAAGGTCTTCATCAACCGAGCCTTCTCGTTCAACGGGAACCAGTTCAGCTAAATCAGCACCGGGAACGTTGTCGCCAGCAAGCATGACGTCAATGCGTGGCCCACGCCGGATATTCAATCTCAGGTCAACTCGGTCGCCTGCTGGACTGACCTCAATCGAGTGACTTAAATCTGCCTCATAGTAACGCTCTTGCCTGAGGTCATCTTCGTAGTCAATTAATCGTTCGTCAACGACGTTACCGTCATAGACTTGCCCTACTTCGAGATCAAGTCGGTTGAGTGTGAAGGAATACAAAGTAGACGAAATACCCGTGACAAAGATCTGGGCAATCAGAGCCCGTGGCCCAGGTTCAACCGCGACATAAAGTGTGCGTCCGGAACCCGTTCTTTCTAGCCGCGTGGACACACTAGACTGAAAAAATCCCCTTGACTGATAGACATCTTGAATAGTGCGGGTTGCTGATTCAACCATACTGGCTTCAAAAGACGCCCCGTGAGACTGTCGCATTGCATCGCGAAGTTCACCAGTGGAGATCTCAATATCGCCTTCGAACTCGATCCGATCGATCACGACAAGCGGTTGAAGATCGTACCGCAGAGACAGCCCGGACGAACCTAGACCAGCAACAACCTGAACGTCTTCGAAGACGCCAAGGCTGAATAGATGGCTCAGGCTCTCACGAACCTGTCGCATCGAAAGTGGTTGATCGACTTTTGTTTCAACAAGTTCCAAAACCGACGGATCTTGAAGAACTCGCCCCTCTCTGACAAGTGTGACATCGCTGACAATTTCGCCAACTAATTGGTCAATCTGGGAGGCGTTCGCTGAAAAAGAACCTGCAACAACAAAGCTGACGACCAGCGCCCCTTTCAACAAACACTTCTTCGTGGCATGCATCAGAAGGCATGGCGCACCCGGAAATCGAGTGCGTAGGTCCGATCTTCATTCTGTGACACAATCCAAGAAAGGCGATCATTTTGGTCGTACTCAAGTACGACAATCAAATCTTGATTAGCACCGCTCACCGCCCGAGAAAACGTGACATGGGCTCGGCTCGAAATACGTTTTCCGATTAACAACCTCGCCGTCGGTAACAACTGAGTTGACTGCAGCGTCGCAGGGTCCAGGGCTGGAGTTATTTCAAATGAATCAACACCGAAAGACTCTTCCACAACACGGCCAACACCAGAGGAAATTGGGCTAGTCAACAGACGTGCCGCGCCAGCTTGCAGAAGTTCTTGGCGGGACGCTTCTTGGGCTCGTAACGCCCGAATCTCAGCCGCTTGAGGATCCCGAATGTCACCGAGCAAAAGCGACAGAATTTCCGTTTCTTGCAATGGCGGATCTGACGACAATTCAGGATCGAGCCGATCCATGGTTCCACTGACGCCGATCGTAACCCGATAGGTCTGGCCAGGCACACGAATATCAGTCTCAGCCTCGATGTCGAAGAACGGTTCAGTCGACGTCGGGTCGGTGAACGCTATGCTGCCACGCGTAACCCGGTAGCGATTTCCCTCAAAAAATACTTCCCCTCGCTCAATCTCGGCATTACCCAAAAGAAGCGGTTGATCGAAGGTCCCAGATAAGGTCAACTCAGCACTCGACACGATGCGAGCGGTATTGTCACTGATACGTAAACTCGAAGGAGCAACGATACGCACGTCGTATCTCAGCGGCAAGGTTGACTCGACAGACTGTTGAACTACCACACTGTCTGGATTCGCAAAACTCAAAAATTCCGTGCTCGGCTCAAACAAATTCAGCCACACTGCGTCTCGAACGTCGACGCGACCAGTCAGTACGGCGTCATCGATCTCGCCACCAAGTGTTAGCTCCGCGTCAACTACAGAACGGATACCTTCTGGGAACCTGAGCTTCATCTCTGCCGCCGTGGCGGTGATGTTCAGTTCTGTAAGCTCGTAGCCCCTGAGTCCAACTCGTCCGCCAAACTGGACCTGGCCATCGGCCATCACACCACTCAGAGCATCGAAGCGAATACCGTTCGGCTCGAATACAATTTCGCCACCAATATCCTCAAGACTGTGGGGAAGGGAAAGATGTCTAACCCGACCGCCCGCAACAGTGGTATTACCCACGATAACTGGCTGGCGAAATGTTCCGGTGATATCAGCAATCAAGTGTCCCGTCCCGGAGCTGCGAAGATCGGGGAAAAATCCTTGTAAAAACCTAAGATTCGCATCGCCTTCAGCACGCAATCCGATCTGTTCATCAACCAAATCAACGTCGCCGAACACATTGAGCGCGGTCCCTTCCCCAACAAGATTCATGTGTTGAACCTGAAGAACGTTGTCGTCAAGCACGAGTTCAACCGGATCCTGATTCCTGACCAGGTAGTCAAAAACACCCAGTTCAAGCTGCTCAACAGTAGCTCGCATGAGAAGCGAGTCAATATTTTGCAAGTGCCCCGTCACCTGAAGCGTGCCTGAAACCACCATTGACGCCGCCTGAGGCACCACTGAGGTATATGCACGAACATAAGGGTCTAATGTCGTGTTGGTAAAACGCAAAAGTAAATCAGCGTCATTATCAGAAGACAGGTCGACACGCCCAGAACCCGAGATTGCCAAACTTGGTGACCCAGCTTCGACTTCAATCCCCATCAGACCCTCGCGGACGTTCACACGACCAGACAACTGTCCCACAATCTCATCATTAACACTGAGGTCGCTGATGGCACCACGAAGCTGATAGCTGGGGTCAGCCAACACCCCGGCTCCGCTAGCTGCAAACGTTGCACTTCCACCCAATCGCGCACGGGTAACGCCAAAACCTCGAATTGATTCCAGGGGGATATCTCGGCCATCGATATTGAACGAATAAGTTCCGTCCCATCTAATGTAAGTAGCGCCTGTAAGCTGGCCACTCCCCTTATCAATTTCCAAGCCATCCATTCTGACACCGGCCCCCTCGAACCGAAGACCAGCCGCTGCAAAGTCAAAGGGTTCACCCCATGCTTCTGGTTCCGCGAGGCTCAAACTTCCAAAACCGAACGGCTCCCGGTAGTAGCCATACAGATGAATCTCACCGGTAAGGGGACCATTAATCGCATATCCATCAATTAAAAAGACATCGCGCAAACGCTGGGCAGGAAACGAAACCAGATCAAATCGAGCATTGATTTCTTCACCGCCATCAACCCTCGGAAAACCAATAGCGAATCGCCCATCCACATGAACAACCGCCCCAGTTTGGTCAAAAACGCCATCAACCACGTCAAGATAAGAATTTTCAACAACTACGCGACCCGTGCCACGACCCCAAGATGCATTCCATGCTTCGATCGCCACACCGTCAAAAGTAGCCTCAATCCGAGGTCGAGAAAATGTTCCCAACATGACTCCATTTAGGTGACCTCGACCACCAATCGAGAACTCATTGGTCTCACGGCCAAAGGCAGTCATGAAGGCGGACATCAATCGATCGCTTTCCTGCCAGTCGATGCTAGATACCTTGAACGGTATGTTGGATTCCTCACCAAAGGCCGTCTTACCTTCAAACTCGATACAGGTTGCCGGTGTGGCCAATCGGCTCGGTGCAATCTCAATCCAGTCAGGTTTGATCGTGTAGGTGACCTCACCTCCGACTGGAAACATCCAAGGCTCGCCACTCGGTAAAAATTCGACGGCGGCGTATGACCCAATTGCAGCCGGATTGTTGCCCGTTGCCTGGGGAGTCATCAGCGGAGAAGATCCACTCGGTGCCGTGACCTCAAGACGTCCTGTGCCGGTATGACTGTCAAACTGACCCAGTGGCCAACGAAGTAGATTATGTCCACTGACCGATCCTGCTGGCCTCACGCCGGCCAATGCCACGGCTTCTGACAAAGCGAAAACATCAACATTCGTGACTACAGTATCGAGGGTTGCCATGCCCTGCTGGCTAGTGCCAAGCGGAGCCATCAAATACGTCAATCGAGCATCACCACCGTAAAACCCAGACACATAGTCGAAAACTTCGAACCTATCTCGTGTCCAAACTAAGGAGCCATTCGTGCCTGGAAACGCCAACCCATTCAGTGTCCAGTCATCGCTCTGAAACTGCCCCGTCAGTTCACGGCCACCATCAAAGATGTGCCACGCCCCAACGAAACGAGCATCACCAGTAACTGTGAAGGGGTCGTCGGCAAAGAAAATATCCTTCATCGTGGGCAGATCAATATCCGAATCCACAATTTGGTATGTCTGTTCTGGCCAATTTGCAAGGTCAACTAGTCCAGTGAGATCCGAATAAAACCCGTCCATCGTCAAGTCGATCTGAGACAAATTCACGTCACCACCATCTAGTTCATAGTCGGCACGCATCTTGGCCGTCATTGGCTCAAATGCCATGATTTCTACCAAACCGTCAGTAAACGACACTTCCCCGCCATAGTTGTCGCCCTTAGCCATCGTCATGTCGACATTTCTAGCGGTCACATTCCACGGAACATTGTGGTCGCGGTAAATAAACTCGCCGTCATGCGCGAGAAGTCTCTGGACAGTCGTCACAATACGTCGACCATTATTTTGGTCTAAAACTACATCTTCATCATCAATAGCCGCCTCAGCTCGAGTTTCTTCTTGGACCACGAACCGAGGAAAACTCTGCCGACCATCTTGAAAACTTTCCGCAACCATTCGCCAAGGACCTATTTCAACGTCATCAACAAGAATCTCACCTCGAAGTAAAGCTAGCCACGAGGTCGACACGATAATCTGATCGGCCGTAAAAAACGGTTCGTCCCTAGGTGACAACCCTTCGATAACCAAGTCCTCAACTAGGAACCTCCCAGGAAGCAAATAAGTGCCAAGGCGACCGATATGCACAGGTCGGTCGAGCTGAGTTGATGCAGCTCGTTCGGCTTGTGCCCTCACAGCAGGACCTAAATCGACCGTAACTACGGACACCAATACTGCGGCAATCAGCGCAACACCAGCAAGAACCAATCGGCCAGCATACCGGCGAAACTTGAGAGGTAGATACTGGACTAGAGATAGACGCCGCCACCGCGTTGACCACGACACACTGGTACTGTTCGTCGACGACGATTCAGATGACGTTGACTGTTCGTCACTCATATGTTCGCACTCAATTATTCAACTACGAGAAGCACGGTTCCTGCATCCACAGATGCCCCTTCCGAGGTCAAGATTTGTTTAACGGTACCAGCTCGTTCAGTCGAAATTTCGTTCTCCATCTTCATCGCTTCGACAACAACAACACTCTGGTTAGCTGCAACCATATCCCCTACTTGAACCAGCAACCTTGCTACTCTTCCTGGCATCGGTGCAACAACTTCGTTCTGTCCCACCAACGTATCACCATTATCGCCACTAACAACTCGCGGTCCTTGGTTAACTCTGACACGTTGCGACAAGCCGTTGATCGTAACGTTAAGGTCGCCTCGACTCCCGAAGTCCACTATTCGTGCTTCAATGCTTGAATTATTCTTTCCAACTTCTATCAACGACAAAGTCTGCGAGTCCAGTCGGCCAGCATTGATGACGTACTCATTCTCACCCCAAATTACGCGGAAGTGACCGGCCACCGTTGAAATTGGTTCCACGGTCACGCTATACAGCTTTCCCGCGACCTCGATTTCGATCGGTCTGGGCGCTGTCATCGAAGACTTTCCCCTCGTGCGATCCGACGCCATATACCGGAGTCCTGGGTCGGCAATGATTCATACGAGCTATTTTTGGTCGTCAAAAATGTGTGGACCGCAGCCGCTAACACAACTTGCTCCTCAGCCTCACTGGTGACCACGGAAAAACTGCCACGCTGCCTATCCCCCAGAAGTTGGTCTAGAAATGCGGTATCGACATTCCCCTCCAAGAAAGTGGGTTGTCGAAGCATCCAACGAAAGAACGGTAGCGTCGTTTTGACACCCTCAATTTGATATTCGCCCAATGCTCGCCTCATTCGTTCAATGGCTTGATTTCGATCGGGGGCCCACGCAACAAGTTTTGAGATCATCGAGTCGTAAAACACTGGCACTGTGAAACCGGCGTCGACACCGCTGTCGTCCCGAATTCCAGGTCCCGACGGCTGGACAAGCCTCGTAATACGGCCAGGAGATGGGATAAAACCCACTTCGGGATCTTCCGCGTAGACCCGACACTCGATAGCGTGCCCGTGAGGCTTGATTGCCTTCTCGGAGTCAAGATTCAACGCCTCACCGGCCGCAACACGAAGCTGACAGTGAACAAGATCGATGCCCGTGACCATCTCTGTTATCGGATGCTCCACTTGTAGTCGGGTGTTCATTTCCAAAAAGTAAAATTTCTCTTCGTTATCTAGAAGAAATTCAACGGTTCCCGCGTTGACATAGCCCACACCCTCAGCAAGGGCACGAGCAGCCGCAGCTAACCCTTGGCGGGTTTCCTCGCTAACGACAGGTGAAGGGGTTTCTTCAATTACCTTCTGGTGCCGACGCTGTACCGAACATTCGCGTTCGACAAACGGCACAACCCGTCCGTGGTTGTCGGCCATTATCTGCACCTCAATGTGGCGGGCCGGATTCACAGAACGTTCCAGATAAACCGCTGAATCACCGAATGCACCTTGAGCTTCTGAACGGGCAGTCTGGACCGCGCCAATTAACTCGGAAGACTCTTTTACCAAGCGCATTCCCTTTCCCCCGCCACCCGCAACAGCTTTTACGAAAAGTGGATAGCCAATATTTTTGGCTGTTTCCAAGACTGCATGCTCCGCAGAGGAGACATCTAGGGGTGATTCAGTACCAGGCACGACAGGTACGCCGGCCTTCTTAGCCGCCAACCGAGCGCTCGTTTTGCCTCCCATCAGAGCAATGACCTCCGGCGGAGGGCCTACAAACTTAAGTCCTGCGTCTAAACAGGCAGTGGCAAATTCAGCGTTCTCAGCGAGAAATCCGTATCCAGGATGCACCATTTCTGCCCCGGTTTGATGAGCAGCGTCAAGCAACTTTTTGATGTCAAGATAGGTATCGTCTGGTGAATCAGCACGCAGGCCAATAGCTTGGTCCGCATACCGAACATGCGGTGCCAAACGATCGCTATCTGAATAAACCGCGACCGACGGCAGACCAAGTTCTCGGCACGCCCGCATGATGCGAACGGCAATCTCACCTCTATTGGCAATAAGAACTTTCACAGTTCACCTATTAAGTGCCTGAACCAAAGAAAACAAATTGTCGCTTAAGTGTAGCAGTTAGTGTGAGTTATGGCTGAAAACAGCAGGCGGATCACCACCATCTCATAATCATCGAATAGCCAGAACGTCACCACACTGTAACTGGCTCAAAGAGGAATGTTTCCGTGTTTCTTGGGAGGATTCTTGTCCCGTTTTCCTTCGAGACTCGCCAATGCGGCAATCAGTCTTGGTCTGGTAGCGCGCGGTTGAATTACCTCGTCGACAAACCCCCGGGACGCCGCAACAAATGGATTGGCTAACTTTTCTCGGAACTCCTCCACCCGCTGTTTTCGTAACTGGTCCGCGTCGTCAGCTGACTCTAAGTCCCGTTTGTACAAGATATTGACTGCTCCCTCTGGTCCCATAACCGCAATCTCAGCTGTCGGCCACGCGAGATTTAAATCGGTTCTGAGGTGCTTACTGGACATCACGCAATACGCGCCTCCATATGCTTTCCGCGTGATAACTGTCAGTTTCGGAACAGTCGCCTCAGCGAAGGCAAACAACAACTTGGCACCATGCCTAATAATGCCTCCGTACTCTTGGCGAGTTCCCGGCAAGAACCCCGGAACATCCTCAAAAGTAACCAAGGGAATGTTAAATGCGTCACAAAAGCGAACAAATCGCGCGCCCTTAACCGACGCATCAATATCAAGAGTACCAGCTAGGTGAGCCGGCTGATTGGCTACAATGCCAACTGATCGACCACCCAAATGGGCAAATCCAACGACGAGGTTCCGGGCAAAGTGCTTGTGCACCTCAAGAAACCCACCATCATCAACAACGCGATTAATGAGGTCGAGAATATCGTACGGTTGGTTTGGCGCTTCGGGTACCAGGGTATCGAGGCTCTCTTCTTCTCGATCAACCGGATCAGCAGATTCACCCCGTGGCACATCGTCCAGATTGTTGCTTGGCAGATACCCTAAGAGTGTCCGGATTAGATGTAAGCATTCCTGGTCTGTGGCAACTGAAAAATGCGCCACCCCGCTCTGTTCATTGTGCGTTGCTGCGCCACCTAATTCCTCCTTTGAGACTTCTTCATGGGTAACCGTCTTAAGAACATCAGGGCCCGTTACAAACATGTAACTTGTTCCTTGGACCATGACTGTAAAATCCGTAATTGCAGGAGAATAAACGGCCCCACCAGCGCAAGGCCCCATAATCGCCGAGATCTGCGGCACCACCCCGGAAGCCAAAGTGTTCCGAAGGAAAATATCCGCATATCCGGCAAGCGACAGTACACCCTCTTGGATACGGGCTCCGCCAGAGTCGTTCAAACCCACCACCGGAGCACCGTTTTGAACCGCTAGGTCCATGACCTTAACTATCTTCGAAGCGTTAGTCTCTGATAGCGAGCCACCAAACACGGTAAAGTCTTGGGCAAACGCATACACGACCCGACCATCAACTCGGCCATAACCTGTGACTACACCATCCCCGGGAATCAACTGCTCCTCCATCCCGAAATCACGACAGCGGTGTGTTACAAGCTTGTCAAGTTCATGAAAAGTTCCGTTATCGAAAAACTGTTCTATCCGCTCACGCGCACTTAATTTGCCGGAGTCATGCTGGCGTTTTAGCCGGGCATCCCCGCCGCCTAACTCAGCTTGTTTCTCGTATTCAGCAAGACGACGATTCTTATCCATGAGAGTTGAAGATTACACACGTTCGGTTTGGGCTTTCTCCCAGTCAGCCAAGAACTTTTTCAATCCAATGTCTGTCAATGGATGTTTAAACATTGCATCGATCACCTTGGCTGGACAGGTGCAAATATCCGCACCCAGTTGTGCGGACTCAATGATGTGCATAGGCCCTCTGACACTCGCAACAAGCACCTCCGTCGTAAAATCGTAGTTGTCATAGATATTCACGATCTGACTGATCAGGTCCATGCCAGGCACACCGATGTCGTCGAGTCGCCCCACAAAAGGACTGCAATAGGTCGCACCAGCTTTGGCGGCCAACAGGGCCTGCGTTGCAGAAAACACTAACGTCACGTTAACCCGGATTCCCTCGCCCGCCAACGCGCCGCAAGCAGCAACACCGGCTCGCCCAAAGGGCACCTTGACAACAATATGGTCGTCTATCGCGGCTAAACTACGCCCCTCCTGAATCATGGCATCGGCATCAGTGGAGACGACCTCAGCACTAACCGGTCCACCAACCCGCTCACAGATTGTCTTGAGTACTTGCCGAGAATCGCCGCCTGCCTTTGCAAGAAGTGAAGGATTTGTGGTTACCCCATCGACTATCCCCAGCGGCAAAAGTTCCTCTATCTCTTCAATCGCGGCCGTATCGACGAACAGTTTCATAGCTTTGTTTCTCCGTCTGTGCCTGATTCTTCGACTACCTGACTAGAAAGCTCACCCACCTGGTCAACCTTAATGACAACCTGGTCACCCGCTGTCAACGGACCAACACCCGAGGGTGTACCCGTTGCGATGACGTCGCCGGGCAACAACGTCATAACGCCGGAAACGAAAGCAACCAGTTGTCGAAGGCCGAAAATTAACTCGCGAGTATTGGATGCCTGTCTCCGCTCACCATTCACCCAAGATTCGACATCCAGGGCACCACCATCCACACCCGTCACGATACAAGGTCCAATTGGTGCAAACGTATCAAAGCCTTTGGCCCGCGTGTACTGTACGTCTTTTGCCTGTAGCTCTCGCGCCGTCACATCGTTCACACAAGTTAGCCCAAGAATGTAATCCGACGCAGTTTCCGCTGTCACAGACTTGGCACGTCTACCAATAACGATTCCAAGTTCGGCCTCATAATCAACTCGCCCCGCCTCAGAGGGAAGCACAATAGAGTCACCGTGACCAATAATCGCGGTCGAGGGTTTTAAAAAGATTAGCGGTTCCTCTGGCAACGGTTTGTTCATCTCTTTGGCATGATCCCGGTAGTTCAATCCGACTGCCACTATCTTAGACGGTCGGACCGGCGCAAGTACCCGAAACTCTCCGCCCTCTATTACCTGACCTCGATTAAACTCGCCAAATAGGTCACCGCTAAGGCGATGCCACGTGTTTTCCTCATCATTCCGAAGGGCGTATACGGAAGAACCCTGCAGTTCAATTCTAAAGATACGTTCCATGACTCCTCTTACCGAGCTTGTTCCCGAATCTCAAGTGACGTCAAACTAATATTGGGTGGTATGGCATTATCAACTGCCTGTACGGCATACACATACCGTTGGTCACTGCGAATGTCGACATCGCGAAACGTGGTTTCAGTAATCGGTTCTGGTGTTAGCGGTTGAAGTGTCGCACCTGGATCAGTTCGACGCAAGACCAGGTACCCTGAAATATCCACTTCAGGGCTTGGATCCCATGCCAGGCTAATCGCATCTTGGCTGGCCACGGCCAACAAACCAACTGGTGGCTCTGGTGCAAAGGTATCCACGGGCGTCACGCAAGTCGATGGCGACGCGGGACCTTGAACTGGGAGTGAATCAATTTCATCCAGTGCCCGCACCGAAAAACACAACTCTGATCCAAACGTTATCCCGGACTCCACATATGAAGTTTCCACCGTCGGGATGACGTTAAGTGGTTCGATTCTTTCTCGCTCAGCAGTGCTATCACCATCAGTTGAAACCGCGTATACAAAGTACTTTGTCTCATCCGGCCATTCGACGATCGGCTCAGATAATAGAAGCGAATCATCGATCACTTCTTGTATAGGCAATCGTGCTGACCGGGGCGCAACCCACTTTAAAGACATCACTGTTTCATTGTAGGTAATTGTCGGTGCTCCCGGAGCAGTGGCTGCACCTCCCAAAGTTATATCTAGACGTTCCGATGGAAGACCTTGACGGCCCTGAGTTGAGACACCAACCACAACGTAAGTCCGTCTGGGCGGCGGTGGCGTAGCTGCCAACACCAGTGACAATGGTTTGACAGGCATACCAAACTCTGTCTGTTCCTCTTCGTTCTCATTTATCTCAGGTTTCACCAAGACTGGCGCCACCACTTCAGGAGTTAACGACTCGACCACGGTCACCTCTTCTCCTTGACGTAGCAATTGTGATTGGCCAGTCTCAACCTCGACATCCGTCTCCATAACACCATCCGATTGCTCCACGACAATCGTAGCGACTAGCGTGGCATACTCAAGCCACTCTGTTAACGGCAACAAAAACACTGGCTGGTCCGGATCGACTTGCGTAGTAAGGCCGTAGACTTCCAGGCGATCCAGATCAGCGGGTTGGATGCCGTCTGAATTCACGGAGGGCACCTCTAGAGTAATGAACACTTCGTTGTCGACTCGTTCAATCTCTAAGTTCGTTACTGAACCTGGCACGAACACTAAGGGTGGAAGTGGAGGACCACGCATCCCACAGCCGAATGCCACACCGAGCAAGGCTAGCATCGCTGCGCCGTTTACCACTGTCCCCCACCGAAGGGATCTAATCATTACAAGGGTCTGGGCGCGACAAACCACGCAAGGAAAAACACTGCGCTTCAACTGGGTCACAAAATGTAACGAGACAGGTCATCATTCTTCACTATGTCGATCAGCATCTTCTCGACATACTCTGCATCGATCGAAACTTGCCGCTCCAGCATATCCGGGGCTTCGAAAGAAATTTCGTCCAAGAGTTTCTCCAGCACCGTGTGCAACCGGCGCGCACCGATGTTCTCGGTGCGCTCGTTAACAAGTGTGGCAAACTCCGCTATTCGCTTCACGGCGTCCTCACCAAAACGAAGATCTAGGCCCTCCGTCGCAAGAAGCGCCATGTACTGAGTGACAAGCGCACCTTTCGGCTCGGTTAAAATTCGAACAAATTCGTCCGTGCCTAATGCCTCCAACTCGACCCGAATCGGAAACCGTCCTTGCAGTTCAGGAATCAAATCAGATGGCTTCGAGACATGAAACGCGCCGGCCGCGATGAAAAGAATGTGGTCCGTTCGGACCATGCCATGTTTTGTGTTGACCGTCGTACCTTCTACAATCGGCAAAATATCCCGCTGGACACCCTCTCGACTCACATCCGGACCTTGCGCTCCTCCCTGCCCTGCGATTTTATCGATTTCATCGATAAAAATAATACCGGCCTGCTCTACCCTTGTTACAGCAGCACGGCCAACACTTTCCATGTCAACAAGTTTTTGTTCTTCCTCTTGCGTCAAGTGCTCAAGCGCTTCAGGCACCTTCATCCGCCGCTTCCTCGAGCGCCCCTGAAACAGATTTGGCAGCATATCTTTAACGTTGATATCAATTTCTTCCACCGAAGTTCCGGAAACAATCTCGAACGATGGTGTACCCCGCTCGCGAACGTCAACCTCAACAACTCGCGAATCAAGAAGACCAGCGTGAAGTTGCTCTCGGAACTTCTCACGGGTTCGATTGGCTAAGTCCCGAGCCCCTTGAGGGTCAGGGGGTGTTCCAGTTGTCGGGACAGGTACGGGAGGCAGAAGAAGATCCAGCAAGCGGTCTTCGGCGTTCTCTTGAGCCTTTTCTTTTACCTCGATTAAACGCTCTTCTCGGACCATGTCCACTGCAAGCTCGACCAAGTCGCGGACCATTGATTCGACATCGCGCCCCACATAGCCAACTTCCGTAAATTTTGAAGCTTCAACCTTGATGAACGGTGACTGAGCTAAACGAGCCAGTCGTCGAGCAATTTCGGTCTTACCCACCCCGGTGGGGCCAATCATCAAAATGTTCTTAGGGGCAACTTCTTCGGCCAAGTCTGGCGAAAGCTTTTGCCGACGCATCCGGTTGCGAAGTGCAATAGCTACAGCACGCTTGGCCCGGCTCTGGCCGACCACGTACTTGTCGAGCTCGGTGACGATCTGACGAGGTGTCAGAGCATCAACACTAGTCGCGGTGGTTTCAGGAAGATAAATTGGCATCAGCCCTGGCATGAACATCTCTAATCGCCGCCAAAAAAAGCGCCTCAGAGTTCTTCGATCGTGACATTGGTATTCGTGTAAATGCAAATCTCGGCGGCTACCTTCATGGCTTCGGTAGCAATTACGCTTGCCGCAAGGTCAGTGTTGCGGGCCAGCGATTTTGCCGCAGCCACTGCATACGCACCTCCAGAGCCTATCCCTACAATGCCGTCATCGGGTTCAATAACGTCACCCGTGCCAGATAAGAGAAAGGTGGATGATTGGTCGGCAACAACAAGCATGGCTTCAAGACGTCTGAGGATGCGGTCGGTTCGCCAGTCCTTAGCCAACTCCACAACCGACCGTTCAAGATTTCCGCGATAAGCTTCAAGCTTGGATTCAAAACGTGAATAAAGCGCAAATGAGTCTGCAGCCGAGCCGGCAAAACCAGCGATAACCTTGTCATTGTAAAGACGGCGAACCTTGGATGCCCCCTGTTTGACAACCGTAGCCCCCAGCGTGACCTGACCATCGCCGGCCATCACCGTGTTCCCCGAGTGACGCACCGATAGTACCGTGGTACCGTAAAAAGTGAGATTCTTGATGTTTTGGGTCATGACTTTCTCAACATCTATTTCTTCCAAAAGGCGAAGTATACCGGCACGCCCGCAGCAATAATGGCCAACCCTGCCAAGGAAGTAACCGGACTCCGAAAGACTGCGTTGACTACCATCATAAAACTTCCAGACACGAACACCAACGGAGCGACTGGATAGCCCCACGCTTTAAACGGTCTATGGGCATTAGGGTGTCGATGTCGCAAAACGAATACGGCCGACACTGCGAACCCGGCAAACAGAACCACTGCAAATCCGGTGTATTCAACCAACTGCTCAAATGTTCCCGTCAGTACCAATACGCTGGCCCAGAGGCTTTGGGCAACGATCGCAATCGCAGGGGTCCGATATCGAGGATGAATCCTAGCCATTGCCGAAAAGAATTGTCCATTTTGAGCCATGGCGTAGTAAACGCGAGGACCCGCCAAGACCATAGCACTCACACTCGCCGCGATCATTGCCGCCGAAGCAATCGCCAACGGCGCGGCGACAGCCGGACCGAACAACTGACCTGCCGTCGCATCAATCACACGCGTTTCAACCGTCGCCAACGTGGACACCGGAAGGGCATAGAGGTAGAGAAAATTCAAGAGAAGATAAATCGTCACGACAAGTGCTGTACCAATTCCCATCGCCAAGGGTATATTCCGACCAGGGTCCTTGATTTCCTCTGCGACATACGTTGCGGCATTCCATCCGGAATAGCTAAACATGACTGGAATTAAAGCCAGTAGCAAAGTCGACATCGTTATAGGCCCGCCGCTATCAATGAAATTGTGCCCCCCCCCTTGCCCGAACGAAAATCCAAGAACAACAAAGGCCAGCAACAAAACCACCTTAAGAGTCGCAAGAACGTTCTGAACAAGACCACCTGGACCAATACCAACTATATGCACAACCGTAAAAACCGCAATGAGTCCAAGAGCAATCATCGACTGAGGTGAGATACTGAGAGTCACCAATCCAAACGAAAGACTCAGGATCGATTCCGTGTCTCCGGCAGTGAAGAAAAATCTTTCAAGGTAAGTCACAAACCCAACAGCACTTGCGGCTATTGCACCCGAGAAGCCGGCAACAAATGACGTCCAGCCAGCTAAGAATCCAACCACAGGACCAAATGCCTCATGAAGATAAACATACTCGCCTCCAGCACGAGGTCGAAGTGAGGCAAGCTCGGCGTACGCCATGGCACCTGCAAAAGCCAAGACCCCTCCAATAAACCAAACACTCAGGATCGCGATTGGATTGGGAACAGCCTGTGCGACAAAAATGGGTACGATGAAGATACCGCTTCCAATAACGTTCGAAACAATAATCGAGGCACCGTCTAAAGGACCGAATCCTTTACGAAGACCGACAGCGAGGGAATCGTTGGAGGGTGATGTGCCAGTATCTGATATCAAATGATAGCCCTGATGACTTTTTGGGCCACCGTTACCGACTCACCTAAGAGAAACTCGTCGCTGCGGTGGCTAAAACTGACATGTGCGGCCGCTACCGGGTAAGCAGCTGCCGATCAATTGGATGCTCGCCAAGAGTTACCCATTGGTCTGACCCACGCCTAACAAAAAGTTCAACTTTAACGTCGACGAACAATCGATGCCGTAGCATGTCAAGTCTCGACTGCTCTCCGGTATAGCCTCGACCCGAATCCATCGTGAACGTTTCAGTGGCTGCACCAGATGCAAGTCCCTCGCGACCAACAGCGCGTAGGTAGCCGCTACCCCACTCCTGCATTTCACCCGCACATGTTCCAGTTATCGGATCAGGTGGCGAATCCTCTGGCAGGGTATCCAGCTGGCCTTCCGTAAAACAGCGCCGAAATGAGGACATAAGCTGCAAGGTCCGAACTGATTCAGTAGAGTGGTTAGCCAGACGGAAAGAAATCGTAGGAACCAATTTATTGCGGCCCAAATTATCGATCCCCACATCGAGCCAACCTGTAGTGACGTCCTCTACAAAGATTGCCTCATCAACAGATACTGGCGAGGTGCAGCCTACCAATATGGCGACTGCCAGGAAACTGCATACACGTAAACACGAAGTCTGTTGACTCATATCACACACTCTGATCCTTGGCATTGTAGATCAGTTCACCCGCAACTAAATCACCGACGTTCCTCGCCAATTAGTTGGACGACGGAAAGTGTTGATGAGTTTGGCTACTTCTGTATACACTTTCGAACCTTGTTCATTGGTGTGGTAACCAACTAATTTATCAACATCTTAGTGGCCCTCAACTCAAGAGGTTCGCGCTAAATCGTTAGTAATTCGATTGTTTATACGGCGCATTGAACACATCATTGGGGACTCACACGACGCAATCATAACGACCAGATGTTCAACATACGGGCAGGCACAACCTCATTTGGGTTAAATATTGGACATCAGAATGACGCCTCAAAGTTGGTTGCCAATGTCTCTTCATCAAGCTCATTCCTTAGTTAGGTCAGACATATAGTTCTGTGAGAATTCAACTTTCAGGGGTTCGAAAAGCATTTGGCGCTCGCGTCCTCATCGACGCTGTGAATTGGCACGTTAATTCAGGGGATCGCGTGGGACTCTGCGGCCCAAATGGCTCCGGTAAAACCACACTCCTTCGAATCATGGCCGGCTTGGATGGGCCTGATAAAGGCGAGATCACACGTTCTACCGGCCTCACTGTCGGCTACCTGCCACAGGAGGGACTGAATCATAGTGGAAACTCGCTATTTGCAGAGGCCTGCGAAGGTTTTGGCGAACTGCTCTCAATCCAACGGGAAATGCATGACCTGGAGAATCGACTCGGTGACCCGAGCATCCCTGAAGCCGAGCACAATCAAATGCTTGATCGTTACAGCGATGTCCAGCAGACATTCCGCGATCAAGGTGGCTACGATATCGAGGCCAAGACTACAGTGGTACTCCGAGGTTTAGGTTTTCGACCGGAACAATTTGACAATTCGTGTGAGACCTTTTCCGGCGGTTGGCAAATGCGAATTGCACTCGCGAAGCTGCTTCTGGGTGGTCCACACCTCCTGCTCTTAGATGAACCGACGAACCATCTCGATCTAGAAGCTCGAAACTGGCTAGAGGATTACCTAATTTCCTATCCACACGCCGTTGTTCTGGTTTCTCATGATCGATTCTTCCTCGATACCGTCGTTAGGACAGTTGTAGAGATAGGTCTGAGCAAGTTGACCACGTATCAAGGCGGTTACAGCGACTACTTGGTTGAACGGGAAGCCCGTCTCCAGCGTCTACAAGAACAGAAACGACGTCAAGACGAAGAGGTTGCTCGGATGGAAGCGTTTATCAACCGTTTTCGATACCAAGCGACTAAAGCTGCGCAAGTACAAAGTCGAGTCAAGATGCTTGAGAAGATCAATCCCATTGAGGTTCCACCGGAGCGAAAACGAGTCCACTTTACGTTCCCAAGTTGTACCCGAAGTGCGAGAGCAGTAATCGAATTAAAGGAGATCAAGAAAACCTATGGAGAACTAAATGTTTTCGATGGTGCGAATGTTCTGGTCGAACGAGGTGACCGCGTTGCCCTTGTGGGTCCAAACGGATCGGGAAAATCAACACTCATGAGAATACTAGCCGACGCAGAAGCACCTGACACTGGTGACCGACTCGAAGGCACTAACGTTGTAGCTCAATACTTTGCCCAAGACGAAGCCACACGCCTTGACGAAAAACTTACCGTTCACGATACCCTGGCTGCCAACTCGCCCGTCCAGATGGTCCCAGCCATTCGGAACATCCTCGGCGGATTTCTTTTCTCAGGTGATGACATTCACAAACGTGTCGCTGTTTTGTCTGGCGGTGAGCGCACAAGGTTAGCGGTGGCCCGAATGCTGCTTCGCCCCTCAAACACACTCCTCCTTGATGAACCGACCAACCACCTTGACATCGATTCTACAAACGTACTTTTAGACGCACTAGCCGACTATAAAGGCACGCTCATCTTTGTCTCGCACGACCGCTACTTTGTTGACCGACTTGCTTCCAAGATTTTGGAAATAGGAAACGGCGAGGCAGTGCTCTATCCCGGACTTTATGAAGAATTCCGTCTCAGCAAGTTAGAGCGAAACGAAGACTCAACAAGTGCACGCCAGCCCGCCAGTAGTAAGCTTGTTTCCAAGCCGGGTTCAGCCGCGGCTCACCGAAAGCAACAAGTCACAATTCGTCGTCACGAACGGCAAAGGAAGGTCTCTGAAGCGAGAATTGTGGAGCTGGAGCGACGGATCAACAAGCATGAGTTAGCCATTCGCGAGCTTGAAATAGAAATGGCTCAGCCAGAGTTCTACGCTGACAAAGCAGCAGCGCAAGAAAAGATTAGTCAGCACCAATCCCTCATGTGGAAAGTTGGAGATCTCATGAACCAATGGGAGGCTCTACAAGAAGCAACAAACGAAACAAGAGACACCTAGTCAGCTGTCAGACCAAACTACTGAACCCTCCCCTCTTACAACGTTCGGTTACGCCCGTGGGTGGGCATTTCGGTATTGCCGTGTCAAATGTGCGGCGTTCACATGGGTATAGCGTTGCGTAGTGGTTATATCCGAATGGCCAAGCAATTCTTGAATATCCCGCAAACTGGCACCCCGCTCGAGCAAGTGCGTTGCGAACGAGTGCCGCAAACTGTGCGGACTAACCTCAAGTTTCGTGCTGGACTTGATGACATAATGGCGCACCAACCGAGCGACACTGCGGGTTGAAAGACGTCCGCCACGATAGTTAACGAATAATGGCTCGTCCTGGAAAACTGTAGCGTCCTTCCCTGTTGACGGTCCCGCCGCCGCAACAAGTTGCCTTCGATCCGGAAGGTAAACCTGAACAGCACGAGCAGCCGTACGATTAAACGGCACAACCCGTTCTTTGTCGCCTTTGCCTATCACCCGAAGCAAACGGGTGCTTAAGTTAAGGTCCCCAAGATTGACTGCTACCAATTCACTCAACCGTAAACCAGATGCATACAGCAACTCCAGAATGGCACGATCGCGGCGGCCAAGACGTTTATCTGTATCCGGAGTGGCTAGCAACGTCTGCATTTCGTTAATGTCCAGCCGCACCGGCAATTTTCGATCCGGACGCGGTTTCTTTCTACGCCTTCTCAGATCATTATTCAGGAGTTCTTCCTGTTTCAGATATTTCACGAACGACCGAATAGCTGCAAGTTTGCGTGCCGAAGACGAGTGTCGTCTCTGTCTTTTATCTAACTCGCTCAGAAATGCCCAAACCGTGTCACTGTTTAGATATTCCAGGGTCACTTCGGTTAATCCATTCAGTTTGTGCGACGTCTGAAGAAACAACAGATATTGGGACAAATCCGATCGGTAAGCTCTCAGCGTATTCCGAGAATAATTTCGGTGACGCTCGAGATACTGAAGAAACGCCTGAACTTGTTCAGTCGCGATATTGGATTTGCTCACTCGGACTCACCATCCGCTCTGCAAATAAACTCTCTTGCCATCTAGTTAAATCACGCAAAGCACGGTCTGCCATCGCTCGCCGGCGACTTCGTTTGTCTCGGACGGGATCGTCAAGCGACGGGAACAAACCAAATGCGATATTGGTCGGTTGATAGTTAACTGGACTGGCATGGGAAACATAAAAACCGATAGCCCCCAACGCCGTTGTTCTAGGCAAGCACGGAAATAAAAACCCACTGTGGAGTGCGGCTGCTGCAAGACCTGCAATCAGGCCGGATGCCGCTGATTCGACGTAGCCTTCAACGCCCGAGACCTGTCCTGCGAAAAACAACTCGGGCCGGTTTCGCATTTGCCACGTCGATTCAAGTACACGAGGCGCATTAATGTAAGTATTTCGATGGATCATTCCATATCGAACAAACTCGGCCTGCTCCAGACCAGGAATTAATCGAAGTACGCGCTGCTGGTCTCCCCATTTCATCTGTGTCTGAAACCCCACCAAGCTAAAGTGATCCGCGGCCAAATCGTCTTGGCGAAGCTGGACGACCGCGTAAGGTCGACGACCAGTGTTTGGATCGCGCAGCCCAACCGGCTTCATCGGACCGAAACGTAACGTATCCACACCGCGGTCTGCCAGTACTTCGACTGGCAAACACCCTTCGAAAAACTTTGTGTTATCAAAATCATGAACCTCCGCGCAGTCGGCAGCGCAAATGGCTTGATGGAGCGACAAATACTGCTCACGATCCAATGGGCAATTCAGATAGTCTCCGGTCTCACTAGGTTTCCCAACGGTTGAGACCGCGTTACCAGCCAGTACCGTTGGCAATTCACCTGACATGTCACGACCATATCGAGATGCTCGAAACACTTTGTCGCGATCGATAGAGTCATTACTTACGATAGGGCTGATCGCATCATAGAAAAAGAGATGTTCATCGCCAACCAACCTCACGATCTCAGAAGAGAGTGCCTCTGAAGTTAGCGGTCCTGTGGCTACAATAAACGGCGCCTGAGCATCAGTATCTGGAATAGTGGTTACTTCTTCACGGTAAATATGAATCAACGGATGCGCTTCAAGAGCCGTAGTAACACCCACAGCAAACCTTTCGCGGTCAACAGCCAACGCACCACCGGCCGGAACTCGATTTTCATCGGCAACCCTTATGATCAGAGAGCCGAGCTGTCGCATCTCTTCCTTAAGAAGGCCTACAGCATTTTCAAGCTGTGCGCCTCGGAACGAATTACTGCAAACCAATTCTGCAAAGTAGTCAGTCTGATGCACTCGTGTCGGCCTGACTGGGCGCATTTCATAGAGGGCAACCGGGACACCCCGTTGTGCGGCCTGCCAGGCCGCTTCGCTTCCCGCAAGCCCACCACCAACGATAGAAATCATGCGACAGTTCGATTCCGAGACACGAGAATCAATGATCCGAACAAACAGATTAACCGCAGGACAAACTGCTTCGATAGAACCAGTTCTAAGTCGACCTTCAATCTACTAACCGGCAACCAACTCATTCTCTGTTCTGACGTAGTCACAATCATCAGCGTGACAGAGTAGTTGCCGCCCCCAGCGCTTGGTCACTTTCTCAACTAGAAACGGCGCTTTGCACGACGGGCATGACTCATCGAGTGGTTTGTTCCAAACCGTAAAGTCAC